>JAEMTW010000138.1 GCA_016462095.1 Thermoleophilia bacterium | reverse complement strand
TCAGCGCACAGGCAGCGCAGATGGCGCAACGCGGTCGGCAACCACTTCGATCAGCGTTGGCCGATCCGCCACGAAGGCGGCGGCGATCAGACCGCCAAGGTCGTCGAGCGACTCGGCTCGTACGGCATGGCAACCAAAGCCCTCCGCGATCTTAAGGAAGTCGTGAGCGCTCGTTGCAACACCGACCGGTGGCACATCGACGCGTTCCATCGAGTCCTTGATCTCGCCGTAGCCGTGGTTCTGCCAGATCACGATCGCGAGCGGCAGACCAAGATCGACGGCCGTCGCGAGCTCTTGGATCGTGAAGAGGAAGCCGCCGTCGCCCGCGAGCGCCACGACTGGGCGGTCGGGTGCACCGAGCTTGGCTCCAATCGCCATTGGCATGGCCGGTCCGAGCGTGCCGAAGCCGCCGTACGGCAGGTAGGCGTTCGGGCGGGTGCCACGCCACATATGGGCGGCCGCATAGGCCGGTTGCGTCGAGTCGACCGCCAAAATACCGTTGTCGGGCAGGGCTGCGGCGAGTGCCGAAAGGAATGGCTCGAACTCCTCAGAGCTTGGCCACCACGCGTTGGCTGCCCGGAGTGCAGCCGCGCGTTCGTCGCCCGCGCCCTGCACGCCGCGCGTCGCGAGTGCAGCGTGGAGCGTGGCCAACGTTGCGGCAGCATCGCCGTGCAGCCCAATCGTGGCCGGTCGACGCTTGGCCAGCTGCGCCGCATCGATGTCGATGCGGACGACCGTGCCACCGAAGGCGGGTGGGGCGAGCGTTGGCGCGAAGTAGTAGTCCGTCTCGGAGAACTCCGT
Organism: Thermoleophilia bacterium; assembly: GCA_016462095.1. Classification (GTDB taxonomy): domain Bacteria; phylum Actinomycetota; class Thermoleophilia; order Gaiellales; family F1-60-MAGs149; genus F1-60-MAGs149. The sequence goes on along the minus strand of JAEMTW010000138.1, from coordinate 4,637 downwards.
GCCGACCACAAGGACGACGTCGGCCTGCTCGAACTCCTCGAAGATCGGAGAGATCGTCGCGGTCGTGCCAAGCGAGAGTGGGTGCGCATCGGGCACGACACCCTTGGCGGCAATCGTCATCGCGACGGGTGCACCAAGCTGCTCGGCGATCGCAATCACCTCGGCCTGGGCATGCGTCGTACCGCCGCCGATCAGGATCATCGGGCGGGTCGCAGCAGCCAGAGCATCGACAGCCTGCTCGAGCAATGCCGGGTCGGCCGTCGGCGCGGTGCCACGATCGGGCAGGCGCTGATCGCCCGCAGCCGGCAGCGAGAGGACGTCGATCGGCACGCTGATGTGCACCGGGCGGGGGCGCTGAGAATCGAAGACCTCAAACGCCTGCGCAAACGCGTCGGCCAGCTCGGCTGGATCGCGCACATCGATCGAGAGCGCGCAGATCGTCTTCATGAAGGCGGGCTGGTCGGGCAGATCGTGCAGCGATCCGTGCCCCTGCTCGGCATCCTCCGTGGCAGTGCCCGAGGAGAGAATCAGCATCGGCAGCGAATCGTGGTGCGCCGTGGCGATCGCGGTCGACGCGTTGGTCAGCCCCGCACCGGTGATCAGACAGCAGACACCCGGCTTGCCCGTCACGCGCGTGTAGCCAAGCGCCATGTAGCCCGCACCCTGCTCGTGGCGAGGAGTGACGTGCCGAATCGGCGAGTCGGCGAGTCCCCGGTAGTACTCCAGCGTGTGCACGCCAGGGATCCCGAAGATCGTGTCTACGTCGTACTGCTCGAGCAGTCGAACCGCTGCCTCGCCACATGTCGCCATTGGAGCCTCCCTCGTTCCTGTTGAAGCCTAACGGAGTGGCGGCCGCGGGGAATCGCCGAGGCCGATCCATTCGCTGCTGGGGAGCAGCGCTGTCGAGGGAACGCCTACCAGTGTCGTTGGTGCAGCACCGGGTACGCTGACGCCATGCAAATTGGTGTGACACTCCCCCAGACTGAGATCGGTGGTTCCGTTGCCGACCTCCGCACGTACGCCGAGGGGGTCGAGCAGCTCGGCTACCAGCATCTGGTCGCCTACGACCACATCGTCGGCGCAGATACGACCGTGCATCAAGGCTGGAGCGGTCCGTACACGATCGACTCGACCTTCCACGAGCCGATGGTGATGTTTGGCTTCCTCGCTGGCATCACGAAGCTCGAACTCGCACCCGCGATCATCATCATGCCCCAGCGCCAAACCGCGCTCGTGGCCAAGCAGGCCGCCGAGCTGGACCTGCTGACTGAGGGGCGTTTCCGCTTCGGTGTCGGCCTCGGTTGGAATGCGGTTGAGTACGAGGCACTCGGCCAAGACTTCTCGACTCGCGGCCGACGACTCGATGAGCAGGTCGCACTCTTGCGTCGCTACTGGACCGAGCGCTCCGTGACATTCGAGGGCGAATTCGATCGTGTGACGGGAGCCGGCATCGCGCCGATGCCCCTCCAGCAGCCGATTCCGATCTGGTTTGGCGGTGGTTCAAAGCCCGCCTTCCGCCGCATGGGTCGCCTGGCTGACGGTTGGTATCCGATGATGACCCCAGGCCCCGAACTCGACGAGGCGATGACGACGATCGCCACTGCCGCCGAGGCCGCTGGCCGCGACCCACAGGCGATTGGCATGGAGGGTCGGATCACCTGGACCGGCGATCTGGACCAGGTCAAGATCGAAGCCGAGCAATGGCGCGCACTCGACGCGAGCCACGTGTCGCTCAACACGATGGGGTCAAACCTCGGCCCCATCTCTGCGCATTTAAACGTGCTGGCAACCGTGGCCCGCGCACTTGAGTTGAGTTAGACAGCGTCAGCACGTCCTGATCCTGCGCACCTCAGACGACAGGTGACAGACGGTCCTGCGTCGCCTAGGCTGGCACGAGAGGAGACCTGAGATGCCAACTGATCCTGCCGTTGAGGACCGCGTCCTCGCCACCATCGACGAACTCGCGCCAGAACTGATCGACGCGGTACAACGCGCGGTGCGGATCGCAAGCATCGAGCCGAAGTACCCCGGACAGTCGTATGACGACCTCGTTGGTCGCGAGAGCGAGGTGGCCCAGCTCGTCTCTGCCGTCCATGCCGAGTCGGGCGCTGAGGCCGAGCTGTTTGCGATCGAACCAGGCCGCGACAACGCCGTCGCGCGGTTGCGGGGTACCGGTGGCGGGCGCTCACTCGTCTTCAACGGTCACATCGACGTAGTGCCACCGGGCAATCCCGACGCCTGGACGACGGACGATCCGTTCGCCGGCGATCATCGCGACGGGCGGATTTGGGGACGTGGTTCGAGCGACATGAAGGCGGGCGTGCTCGCCCAGGCCTACGCGGCTGTGGCACTCCAGCGCGCAGGCGTCCGCCTGCAGGGCGATCTCTGTCTCGCGGCTGTCGTCGGCGAAGAGGTTGGCGATCATCAGTCGGGCACGACCGCCACGATCGAACGTGGCTACATCGGTGACGTCGTCGTGATTGCCGAGCCAACCGCGCCACCGGCCCCGCTCTCGATCGTGCCCGTCACGCCCGGCCTGCTCTGGTTTACCCTCGATTTCGTCGGCAAGGCAGCGCACTCGGGGTTCCGCGGCGAGACGGTGCACCCGACCATCTACGGCTCCGAGCTTGGCGTCAACGCGATCGATAAGGGCTTCATCGTCTATCAGGCACTCAATGCCCTCGAAGCCGATTGGGCGCAGACAAAACGACACCCGCTCTTCCCGAATGGCAAGTTTGGACTGTTGCCGGGTGTCATCCATGGCTCTCCGTATGGCATCGACGTACCGTTTAGCCTCGCTGAGACGCTGCGGATTGAGTACTGCGTGATGTTCCACCCCGGCGATGACTGTGCCTCAACGAAGGCGGAGATTGAGCGCTGCATCGAGCGGGCCTCAGAGACCGATTCGTGGCTACGAGAGCATCCTCCCGTCGTCACCTGGATGCTGGAGTGGGAGCCGTACGTGTTGGATTCGGACCACCCTGTCTTGCCGCTGCTCGAGCGCGCACACGAGCGTGCTGTCAGTGGGACTTCACTTGAGGGCCCCGCGACCCGCCACGGCTTCGCGGGCGTGTGCGACGCGACCTGGTACGAGCAGAAGGGCATTCCGAGCGTCGTCTATGGGCCAGGCGACCTGCGCCTTGCCCACGCTGCCAACGAGTCCGTCTCCGTCGAGGAAACGATCGCGGCCTGCAAGACCTTCGCTCTGCTCGCGATGGACTGGTGCGGTGTTGCCGAAGGGTAAAACGAGCGAGCGGCGACAGCTCTTGGCACGGCCCATAGCCGCCGGATAGGATTGCGCCATGAGTATCTCTGCCCTGCCTACGAGCGTGACCACGCGATTGTCGCTGTTCCCCGGTGGTGAGCGCCTGCTCGAGGAACACGCGGCCGAGCTACCGCAGAAGAACGACCTGTGTGGGGCCTTTTGGGGCACGCTCGCACTCCGCACCGTGGGCTATGCAGCGACGCCGACCGGCGGCGTGCTCGATCAGGACGCGGTCGCTGTTGAGGCGGGTTCGACCCTGCCGCTCGTGTCACACACGGAGGAGTTGCCCGCCGGTGAGCAGGGCCGCGACGACTACCGGCTTGAGTTCCCAAAGCTTGCCGAGGGTCATCTCTCGGGCACCGCGGTCTCGGGTGTAATCCGTGCAGTCGATGTGCTCTCCGACGGTGGCCTCGAAGCAATCCCGATCTCTGGTCCCTTCGAGACAAACGATGTCCGAGAGATCTTTCGCTGTTTCCGCGCCGCGGCTACGCCGGGTGTCGTCACCCTCAACGTCGGTACGCGCTACCTCTGGGGGGCTGCAGCCGATGAGCGTCGCCTTGGCGCCTACTTGGAGACGGGCGACTCGACGCACGGTCCGGCTCCCGACTGGGATGTGGGCCATTTCGTGGGCGCCGCCGGCACCATCGAAGGCGAGGGAGGCGAGCTCGTCCTGATCGCTGACACCTATCCGTCGCTTGGGCCATCCGGGCTCCACCTCCAACCAGTCGAATGCGTTGCAGCCGCACTCCGCCGACCCGACATTCTCGGTGACGGTGGCGTGGTGCTGTTCTTGCCGCCCGCTGCTGCTGCAGACGTACGTGAGGCGCTAACCACTGCTGGCCTAACCGTCGAACTCTGGGACAACGGAAGCCTCGACGGAGCCAATGGAGGCTGAGCCGCTCAGCCTGATCGCGACGTGTGATCTGGCAGCGATCGTCCGTGGCCGAGCCGTCGCGACTCGCGACCTCGATGCGCACCTCGCAGCCGGTGTCGGGTGGGTCCCCGCGAACCTCTCGCTGACCCCCTTCGGCGGAATCGTCGATCCCAATCCTTTTGGCAGCCTCGGCGACCTGCGGCTGATTCCAGACCTCTCCTCACGCGTCCGCGTCGAAATGGGCCAACCAACTCCACTCGACGTGGTGATGGCCGATCTCTACCTGCCCGACGGCACGCCTTGGTCTGCGTGCCCACGCCTCTTCCTCAAGAACGCGCTTGCCACCCTCGAAGCCGAAACGGGCCTGCGTGTCAATGCCAGTTTTTAACAGGAGTTTCAGCTCCCCCTCGACGGTTCGTCGCCACCACCCTTCTCGCTGGAGGGCCTGCGCCGCAGCGAACCCTTCGGCTCGCTGGCGATGGCCGCACTGTCCGCAGC
>JAEMTW010000320.1 GCA_016462095.1 Thermoleophilia bacterium | reverse complement strand
CCCCTATGCAAAGCTCGCGAGCTTTGCATAGGGGCCTGACCCCAAAGCAAAGTTGATCGCGGGTGGCTTAGAGGTTGTGCTCGTAATCGTCGGACACGAACGCCTCGACCGCCGCCTCATCGAGCTCGCTCAGAGCGATGTGGTCGCTCCAGACCTGCGCTGGGCGTGGCAGGTCATCGCGGCTTGGCCACTGCTCTGGCTTCCAGAGACCCGAGCGCATAAACGCCTTTGCGCAGTGTTGAAATGCGCTATCGACGGTGACGCCGATACCGAGCGCGGCTGGCTTGCCGCCCGTCTCGAGACCCTCCAGCAAGGCGGCGTCGCTCGTCACGCAGGCACGACCACGAATTCGCAGCGTCTCGCTGCGGCCTGGGATCACAAAGAGGATTGCGACATCGCCGCCACCCACGATGCGGTGGAGAATGTCGATTGTCTTATTGCCCGCAGCATCGGGGATCACCAGTCGGTTGCGGTCGAGCACGCGCACGAAGCCAACCGGGCCACCACGCGGCGAAACGTCGATGCCACCGGCATCGCTGGCGGCAATCACGAGAAACGGCGAGCGGGCAATCAGGGTCTGGCAGTGCTGATCGAGATGATCGATTGCCTTCTGTTGCACCGCATCGTTCGGCGGGCCGTAGATAGCCTCGAGGTCGGCGATCGAGGTGATCAGGCTCGGAAACTCCGGTGGCGTTGGCATGCGTCGATACTAGCGGTTTGGCGCGTGTAAATCCTGCTCGATTGGGTTCACATTCGAGCGCGCATCGCGACGATCAGCGGCGAGGCGGATACCGAGGCCGATCACGGCACCGAGGATCGCGAATGGTGCGATCGCGCTACCCGAGCCGCCAATCAACAGCGCACCAAGGAGGGCCGACGTCGCGGGCAACTTGATCATCGCCGCGGTTGCCGCAGCAATCCCTGCCGCAGCGAGCGCACTGACGGAGACATCGGGCAGGAGCAACGCACCGCCAACGGCAACAGCGACGCCGAGGAACGTGGCAGGGAAGATCGGTCCACCACGAAAGCCACCGCCGAGCGCAACGGTGTACGCGATCGCTTTAAAGATCAGGATGGCGAGCACGGTGATGACGGATGTGTCGGTGATGAGCCCGGCCATCCCATACTCGCCGCTGAAGAGGATCTGGTCGATCTCGACGTCGAAGCCGAGCATCGCTGCGGTGAACGCCGCGGCGGTTACGAGCGCACCGATGTAGAGCGCGGGTACGGGCCTGCGTTCGGCAACGCGGCCAAACCGTAGCCCGCCCTCACGTGCGATCAGCGTCACGATTCCCGCGAGGATTGCGACAGCTACCGCACCAGCGAGATCGCCAACCGCGATGTCGTTATAGGCCGGCATGCCCGGCACGCCACGGCTGTGCGTGCCCACACCGGGAATGGAATGCCCCAGATCCCTACCTGTACGAGATAGCTCGCACCGAGGGCAACGAGGACGGGCAAGACGAGCGCGCCAGGAGCCACACCGATCGCCGCAAACTCGAGGATCATGAAGGCGGTGATGAACGGGTTACCAAAGACGGCGCCG
>JAEMTW010000007.1:2008-21003 GCA_016462095.1 Thermoleophilia bacterium | reverse complement strand
ACCACAACCACCACCACCACAACCACAACCACTTACCACCCCTAACTGTGGGGCGTACGTGCGAACCGCGGGGCTCCCATGTCCGCCCCTACGGGGCCGACATGGATACCCCCGCGGTTCTCACATCCGCCCCACCAAGACGCCTCAGGAAGCGCCCACCCGATCGATCGCACGTCCTACCGCGATCCCGAAGGCCTGCGCGGCGAGCAGTAGGTGCTCTTCCGGCGTGTCTTCCTCGGGGCAGTGCGAGAGGCCGTTGGTCGACGAGGCGAACAGCATCACCGCCGGTACCATCCGCGCCATCTCGGCCGCGTCGTGCAGCGGGCCAGATGGCAATGCCCGGTCGGTGCCGGTGACTTCGCGCACCGCGGCGCGCGCATCTTCGATCAATGCGGGATCAAAGGGAATGGGTGGGATGCGCCAGAGCTGCTCCCAGCCGACGGTGCAGCCAAATTCGGCGGCGGCCTGCTCGGAGGCGGCGCGCGCGTTGGTATTCATCGCGGCGAGAACATCGGCATCGATGTGGCGCTGATCGACCAGCACTTCGGTGACACCCGGGACGGCCGTCACGACGCCCGGCGTGCAGGTCGCATTGCCAATCGTCGAGACGCCCTCGTGGGCGATCGCGACGTCGCGCAAGAGCAGGGCGAAGCGGGCAGCAGCCGAGAAGGTGTCTTTGCGCTGCAGCATCGGGGTCGAGCCGGCGTGTGCGGCCTGGCCGCGGAAGGTGACGGTGTAGCGCTCGACGCCGACGGTGCCAAGCACTGCACCGACTGCGAGCCCCTCGCTCTCGAGTACCGGACCTTGCTCGATGTGGAGTTCGAGGTAGGCCTCGACGTCCTCGATGCGGCGCTTGGCGAGCTGCGACTGGGCAAGATCGACGCCCATTGCCTTGAGTGCATCGTCGAGGCGAATGCCGTCCTTGTCCGTGAACTCCTTGACGTCGTCGATCTCGAGCGTGCCAGCGAACGCCGATGAGCCGAGCAGGCTGCGGCCAAAGCGCGCGCCCTCTTCGTCTGCCCAATCGACGAGCTTGACGGTGCACGGCGGCGTGCCGCCGGCAGCCGCAGCGCGCAATACTTCGAGGCCGGCCATCACGCCCAGTACGCCGTCGAGCCAGCCGCCGCGCGGCACAGCGTCAACGTGGCTGCCAACGGCAACCGACTCGGAACGCGCACCCGGCAGGGTCGCCCAGATGTTCCCGCACTCGTCCATCTCGTAGGTCACACCCGGAATCTCGTCGAGCTTGGCGCGTAGGAAGTCGCGTGCCTTGACCCAGTCGTCGGTCCAGGCGAGACGCCGGGCGCCGTCGGGGCCACCCGTCAACTCGCGCAGCTCCTTCAAATCGCGGACGACGTTGGCGGGCTCGTAGGCGGCTGTGCTCATGCCCGAGAGAATACTGCCTCCAGCAATGGATTTCCCGCCAGCGGGGCTATGCTGCGCTCGAACTAGTCGGAGGCTCCATGCGCATCACGCTCTGTGACGTCGGCCCGCGAGACGGGCTCCAGAATGATCCAGTCCAACTTGAGCCTGCCGTGCGTGCAGAACTTGTTGACCGACTGTCCGAGACGGGTCTGCCCCGCATCGAGACCACCTCGTTTGTCAATCCGAAGGCTGTCCCGCGCATGGCGGGTGCCGCTGAGGTGATGGGCGCGATCACACGCAAGCCCGGCGTCATCTACGCAGCGCTGGTTCTCAATGGTCGCGGTCTGGACGATGCGATTGCCGCGGACGCCGACGAAATCCACGTCGCCTATCCGCTGACGAACACGTTTTGCCGGAAGAACCAGAATGTCACGTTGGACGAGGCAACCACGATCGCCGGCCAGCTCGTCACTGGAGCGAAGGCAGCGGGCAAGCGCGTCACGATGACGCTCGGTGTCAGCTTTGGCTGTCCCTTCGAAGGACCGGTCGACCCGGGCCTCGTCGTCGAGCACGCCCGCCTCGCTGTCGCTGCGGGCGCCGACGAGATCATCCTCGCCGACACCGTTGGCGTGGCCGTCCCGACGCAGATCTCGTCGCTGGTCCCCGCAACGCTCGCCGCCTCGAGCGGCACGCCCGTTGGTCTGCACCTGCACAACACGCGCAACACGGGCTATGCCAATGCGGCTGTCGGTCTCGAGGCCGGCGCGACGATCTTCGATGCCTCGATCGGCGGTCTTGGTGGCTGCCCCTTCGCACCGCGTGCGACGGGCAACATCGCGACCGAGGACCTCGTCTACATGTTCGAGGGAATGGGCGTCGATACCGGCGTCGATCTCGATGCCTTGATCCAGGTCAGCGAATGGCTCGGCGGTGTGATGGGCCGCGACCTGCCAGGCCTCGTCCATCGCGCTGGACCGTTTATCCCTGTCGGCACCGACTAACCCCAGAGGCCCCATGTTTCAACTGAACAACGAATCGACGACCGCATGACTCGCATTGCCTTCTGTGGCGTAGGCACGATGGGCCGGCATCTCGTGCGGCACCTCGTTGCTGCCGGCCACGACGTCCGCGTCTTCGATCCCGTGCCCGCTGCGATGGAGTATGCGGCGAGCCTCGGTGCAACCGCGACCGCGACGAGTGCGGCGGAGGCCTGCGCCGACGTTGAGGTCTGTCTGCTTTCGCTTCCATCGACCAAGCTCGTCGCGAGCGTGGCCCGTGAGGCCGCTGCGGCGCTCCCCCGTGGCGCCGTGCTGGCCGATCTCTCGACCAGCCCACCCTCGCTCGCCGAGGAGCTCGCTCACGAGCTCGAACCAACGGATCTGATCGTCGCCGACTGTCCCCTCTCGGGCGGTCCGATTGGTGCCGAGGCTGGCACGCTCAGCTCGATGATCGGCGGCTCGGACGAGGCCTACGCCATCCTCGAGCCAATCGCGCAGGCCTGGAGTGCTTTCGTCGTCCACGTCGGAGGTCATGGCGCTGGTCAGGCCGCAAAGCTCTGCAACAACATGCTGGCTGGCACCCACATGGCCGCACTCTGCCTGTCGCTGACGCTTGCCCGACGCTCGGGTATCGACGACGCGATGCTGTTCGACATTCTCTCTCGCTCGACAGGCGATTCGCGGGTCATGCGCGCGCGCTATCCCGCCGCCGGCGTCGACGATGCGCATCCCGCCAATCGCGATTTCGAAGCGCTCTTTACGCTCGACTTGATGACCAAGGACATGGAGCTCGCAACAGTCTTCGCCGCCGAGAGTGGTCTCGACCCCGCGCTGCTCGAGCTCGTCACCGGTATTTATCACGAGGCGCAGGCTGCTGGCTTTGGCGGCCTCGACTACTCCGGTCTCGTCAAGCTCGAACGCGAGCTGCCCTCGGGTGAGACGTCGTGACCACGCAGGATCTCACGATCTCGTTCTCGCTCGCCGGCGAGGTCGCCGTCGTCACCGGAGCGGCTCAGGGTCTTGGTCAGGCCGCAGCAGCAGCGCTCGCCCAACAGGGTGCCGACGTCGCCTGTGTCGACCTCGACGCCGAGCGCTGCGCCGACACGGTTCGACTTGTCGAGGCGCACGGACGCCGGGCTCTTGCTTTGGGCTGCGACGTCTCGTCGAAGGCGGACGTCGATGCCGCGGCAGAAAGAATCGTCGCCGAGCTCGGTCCGATCAGTTTGCTGACGACCTGTGCCGGTGTGCTGACAGAGAACGTGACGGCCGAGCAGGTGCGCGAGGAAGATCTCGATCGACTCTGGGACGTCAACGTCAAGGGCTCGTTCCATTGGGCTGTCGCTGCGTCTCGCTCGATGATCAGTGCAGGGCATGGCCGCATCGTCCTCGTCTCGTCGCAGGCGGGCCTCGTCTCGCTGCCGAGCCAGAGTGCGTACTCGATGTCGAAAGGCGCGGTCGCCACGATGGCGCGCAGCTTGGCGATCGACTGGGCGAAGCACGACATCACCGTCAACGCTGTCTGTCCGACATTTGTCTGGACGCCGATGGCCGCACCGATGCTCGAGATCCCTGAGGTCCTTGCCGCTGCGACGCGTCGGATCCCGCTCGGGCGCGTCGGTCAACCACAAGACATCGGCGGCGTCGTGGCGTTCCTCTGCTCGCCTGCCGCCTCGCTGATCACCGGCGTCGTGTTACCCGTCGATGGCGGCTGGACCGCTGGCGAGCCAGAGCTTCCGCTCTAGCTGCGCGTGACGGGGCGGCCACGCCCCGGTCGAAACAGTGGGAAGCCGTCGTTGACGATCTGCTGCCCGCGTGAGAAGACGTGCACGACGCGGCCGGTCAACTCTTGGCCGTGCCAGGCCGGCGCCTTGCCGCGTCCCTCGAGTCCGGACGGGTCGACAGTCCACACGGCTGCCGGATCGACCAACACGACGTCGCCATCCGCTCCGACCTGAAGCGAGCCCTTCTGCGGCCAGATGCCGAGTCGGCGCGCTGGACGTTCCGCCGTAATCGCGCAGAGTGTCGGCAGGTCGATTGCTCCCGTCGCCACACCGAACGAGAGCAGCGCCGGCAGCATCAGCTCGATCGAGGCCAGCCCGACCCAACCGTCGAACCCATTCATCGGCTCGGAGCGATGGTCGCTGATGACGCCTTCGAGCGTACCATCCGCAAGCGCACTCCACAGCGCCGCGCGATCTTCCTCTGTGCCGAGCGGTGGTGCGATCCGCAGCAGATCGGGGAGCTCAGCAAGACAGAGATGGGCAAGCGATGTCGAGGCCGTCGCCAGACCAAGCTCCGCAACTGCTCCCACAGTCGAGACTGGCGCGATGTGCGGTGCGATGTCCGCCAGCGCACCAAGTTGCCCAAGTGTCTGGATTCGGCTTCGCTCGGCAGCCGCGCCGCGCCTGCCCGCAGCATGAACCGTGATCGGAAGACCAGCCAGTGCAGCGATCCGCAAGAGCGCACCCGGACCGGCCGTGGCAGCGTGGTCAATCGCATCCAGATCGAGCACGGTGCCAAGGAAGCCAGCCTCACCGGCGATTGTCTGCAACCGCGCGCTCGAGTCAGCAGTGGGTTGCCCAATACCCACGAGAAAGCCCCAGTCAACAAAGACCTGACCCGCAGCCCGATTGCACGCATCCCGGAATGCAACATCGAGCGTCTCGTTCGCGGCCGGTAAGACAGGCGCGACGATCGTCGTAACCCCGCCGCGAGCGGCAGCGATCGTGCCCGAACTAAGATCGTCAGCAGGTGCCTGATTGCTTTTCGCATTTGCGAGCTGCACGTAGGTATCGATCGCTCCCGGGAGAGCAACCAGACCCGTCCCGTCGAACTCCTCGACCTCCTCGTCCAGTTCCTCGTCGAGTTCGGCCGTAACAGCCAGATCAATACCACGCGCAACGATCCGCCCATCGCGAATCAGGAGATCTCCCACCGTGGGTTCCGACTCATCGCCGAACAGGACAGTACGGATAACGATTGTGGCCATGACGAAACGGTACCGCGCTCCGGCCAAGTTCGCGGGGACCAGCCCGTTCAGTCCGATCAACAGGGCGAATCTTGACCGTTTGGTCAGTCCATTCGTGATGCAGTAACTAGGCCCACAGATTTGACACTACGTCCTGTCCCGCCTATAACCTCTGGTTACCGATGACTTCTGCCGCGGCAGGTATTCGGTAAGGGAGAGACTGTGCGATCCCTACGGATCGCACGAGACCACAGGGGGAACGAATGAGTAGTTCGGAATCCGACAACATGCGCCGCATGAATCGTCGACAATTCGTCAGGAATGCCGGCCTCGCCGGTGTTGGCCTGACCGCAATGGGTGCACTCGCAGCCTGCGGTGGTAGCGACTCGGGCTCGACGAGCTCGGCTGCTGCCGAAACCGCAGCAGCAACAGAGGCAGAGGCAACCACAGCAGCCGCCGAAGTAGCGGCATACCAGGGCACGCTGAAGGTCGTTGGCCTCGGCGTCGACCTGATCGACCCAATCAAGGCCGCCTTCGAGAAGGCTACGCCTGGTGTCACACTCGAGTTCACAGTCAAGTCGACTCCTGAGTGCACTCAGATCGCGCTGACACAGCCGGATTCGTTCGATATTTTCTCCGGCTACTACCAGCAGACCGACCAGGTTTGGCCCTCTGGCAATCTGATGGCCATCCCAACGTCGGCGATGACTCGCTATGCAGAGATTTCGCCCCTGATCACCACGGGCTCTCTCATCGAGGGTGGCGGCAGTCCCGGCCAGGGAGATGCGGCATTCCGCAAGCTCTACGCCACTTCCGGCACGGAGATCAGCGAGACAGCGACCGACTTCCTGACCTGCATTCCAGGAAACAACAACGCTGATGCCTTCGGCTACAACGTCGACGAACTCGGCGAGCAGGATTCGTGGGCGATCCTCGTCGATCCGCAGTTGAAGGGCAAGGTTGCCCTGATCGACGACCCGACGATTGGCCTGATGGATGCCGCAATGGCAGTTGAGGCCAATGGCGACATGACCTTTGTCGACAAGGGTGATATGACAAAGGCTGAGATCGACGAGCTGATGTCGATTCTGATCAGCCTCAAGAAGGCTGGCCAGTTCCGTGGCTTCTGGGCCACCTTCGACGAGTCGGTCAACTTCATGTCCTCCGGCGAGGTACTCGTCGAGTCGATGTGGTCGCCAGCCGTCTCGCTCCTACAGGCGCAGGATTTCCCGGTGCGGTATGCCGCTCCTAAGGAAGGCTTCCGCGGCTGGGGTGGCGGCAACTCGATCGCCGCGCACGTCGAGAAGGATCCGTCGAAGTTGGCGGCCTGCCTCGCCTACGCGAACTGGTGGAATACCGCTGAGCCTGCCGGCATCATGGCTGCGCAGGGCTACTACAATGCGGTCTTTGCGGCATCGTCTGAGGGCTTTGAGATGCTCTTCCCTGACGACTCGGCAAACTACATCGGGTACTACCTCGAAGGTGCGCCCGCGGCCGGTGTGCTGAACGATCCGTTCGGTCAGCCCAGCATCAAGAAGGGTGACACCCGTGACGGTGGCGGCTACGAAGCGCGCTGCGGTAACTTCAACACGTGGAACAGCTATATGGCCGAGGCTGACTACGTGTCCCAGAAGTGGCAGGAGTTCAAGAGCGCGTAAGCGTTCGTTCGACAAGTACTACCCGGAGGGGGCGGCTTCGGCCGCCCCCTCTTCATCTATTTCACAGCGAGAGACAGGAACCACGGTGAGTGATACAGGCCTAGTATTGAAAGATGTGTACCGGGTCTTCCCCGGCGACATCACGGCGGTCTCGGATGTCAACCTAGAGATCGAAAACGGCGAGTACATCGTGTTTCTCGGTCCCTCGGGCTGCGGCAAGACAACGACGCTGCGACTGATTGGTGGGCACGACGACCCCTCCAGCGGCACGATCACGATCGACGGTGAGTTGCTCAATGGGGTGTCTCCCGCGCAGCGTCCGGTCACCACCGTCTTCCAGCACTACGCGCTGTTCCCGCATAAGTCGGTGCTCCAGAACGTCGAGTTCGGTCTGAAAATGCAGGGTATGGACAAGACGGCACGCGAGCAGCAGGCTACGGCGGCGATCGAGCTGGTCGGCCTCAGTGCGATGATGCATCGCAAGCCGCGCGAGCTCTCCGGCGGCCAGCAGCAGCGCGTTGCCCTCGCCCGCGTCCTCGTCACGCGTCCGAAGGCAATTCTGCTCGACGAGCCGCTTGGCGACCTCGATCGGCTGCTGCAGATGAAGATGCGTGTCGAGTTGCGCGGGTTGCAACGAGAACTGGGCATCACGTTTATCCACGTGACGCACAACCAGGAAGAGGCGCTCTCGATGGCGGATCGCATCGTCGTCATGGGCGATGCAATCATCCAGCAGGTCGGAACGCCAACCGAGTTGGCCCGTCATCCGCGCAACGAGTTCGTCGCCAAGTTCATGGGCGACAACAACGTGCTGCACGGCACGATCGAGTCGGCCTCGGGTGGCAACGTAGTTATCAATACGCCGCACGGCAAGGTCGAAGTCCCAGGGTCCGGCACAGCCGGCGAAAAGGGCTCGATGGCGATCCGCGCGAGCGCCGTCAATATCTCGACGGACGCGGTGCCCGCAGTCAATGGCGTCCGCGTGCGACTGGACTTTGTGGAATACCTTGGCGACTCCATCAAGCTTCACCTCGACTTCAATGGCGAGCCATTTCTGGCCAAGGTCGACGAGGAACGTTTTGGCGAAGTCCAAGCCTACGAAGGCAAAGAGGTCACGGCGACGTGGTCGGTCGAGGACGGTCATCTCCTTGAGCAGTAATGACCACTCCGCCCTTGATGAGGCGATTGCGGAGGTAGCACAAGCAGAATCGTTGATGGGAGGCAGTTCCGCGGTCGTCGCCACGACGGGTCCGCGCCGCTCTCCACTCACGACGGTCGCGTGGATTCTACCCGGCACGATTTGGCTGCTGCTCTTCCTGATCGCACCGCTCGTGATGATCATCCTCGTCTCACTCTGGGAACGCACACCAGTCGGCTTTGCGGCGTTTTCGTTCTCGCTCGATGCCTACGGTCGAATCTTCGAGACGAGCGTGTTCCTTGACACCCTCAAGAACACGATCTTTCGCTCGCTGCTCGTGACCGCACTCTGCATCCTGATCGGCTACCCGATCGCGTTCTACCTTGCGCGCTGCGTCAAAACGATCAAGTTCCAGATCGCGCTCTTCATTGTCGTACTCGCACCATTCTGGGTCGCGTACGTCGTGCGGATCATCGCGTGGCTCCCCGTGCTCGGACGTCAGGGAGTGATCAACTACTTCTTGGTCGAGGTCCTGGGCGTCGTAGATGAGCCGATCTCAGCACTCTTCTACTCGACGTTTGCGATCACCCTCGCACTCGTCCAGTTGTACGTGCTGTTTATGGTCACGCCGATCTTCTTCCAATTAGCAACGCTCGATGAAGCCGCAATCGAGGCCGCCCGCGACCTCGGTGCGACTCCTGGCAAGGTCTTTCGGGAAGTCATCTTCCCGCTCTCCCTGCCTGGTGTGCTGATCGGTTGCATCTTCGTGTTCGTGCTGGTGATGGGCGAGTTTGCCACCGTGCGTATCATCGGCGGCGGCACGATCCAATCGGTTGGCACGCTCGTCAACGACTACTACACCATTCCGGATCTTCCAGCGGCTGCGGCTGCGGCGACGATGCTGGTTGCGGTGATGACCGTTGGCGTCGCCATCCTGCTGCGCTTCTCCAAGATTCGAGAGGTCGTCTGATGACCTATATCTGGTACCTCATTGCCCTCGTGCTGTTGGTGATTCCCTTCTCGGCAATGGTGTTCTTGCCGATCAACAAGTCGAAGCCCGTGCTGTTGGGCTTCTTCTTGATCTTCATCGTGTTCATGTACGGCCCGATGATGACGATGGGTGTGCTCTCGTTCCAAGGACCGTTCGGCAGCATGACGCTGCCGGCCAAGGATCTGGGCTCGCTGCACTGGTTTACCGAGTTGCGTGCCGAGTCCAGCCTGATGGTTGGTGTACGTGACGGCATCACGAAGTCGCTCTGGGTCTCACTCGTGGTGGCAGCGATTACTGCTGTTCTGTCACTCAGCCTCGGGATGGCGTTCCGACGCCAGTTCCGTGGTGGTGGAATCCTGTTCTACGCGATTCTGCTGAGCCTGATGACACCAGGGCTGCTGCTCTCGCTGGGCCTGTCCTTCCTCCTCTACTACATCGGGTTTAACAAGGGCGAGGGCATGCTTGGCTACGTGCCGATCATCGGTGTGCAGGCCGTCTGGGCCTTGCCCTTCGGCTTCCTCGTGATGATGTCGGTGTTTAACCGCTACGACGCCCGTGCGGAAGAGGCGGCACGCGACCTGGGGGCGTCGAGCTTTACGACGTTCCGTGAGGTCACGCTGCCACTGATCTGGACTGGCGTCTTTGGAGCCGGCCTGTTCGGCTTTACGCTCGCACTGAACGAGTTCGAGCGCACGTTCCTGATCTCGGGAGCCATCAATACGCTCCCACTTAAGCTCTACATCATCACCTCGTCCTCGGTGCTCCGCCCGTACGTGTACTCGCTGGGTGTCGTGACGATCATCATCTCGTTCCTGCTGATCGCTCTCTTCCTGATCGTCAGTGCAATCACTGGCCGCAAGAAGGCGTTGGCGATCGAGGAGGACGGCAGTGGTGTCGACGATCTTCCGTCGATGACAGCTGCCGCCGCCTCGGGCGACTAGGACAACGCATGCTGGCCCCGTCCCACTCTGGTGGGACGGGGCCTTTTGTGTTTCTGGCGGCGTTCCTTCAGCATTTACCGCCTGCCCGGCTGCGGGGTTGAGTCTGCGGGGCGAGGGGCCAGCCACGAGTAGCGGGGCCATCAGGGGCCGCTCGTACTCCAAGGAGGACACCACATCCGCGCGGTTGTGATGTCCTCCCCCACTAACCCTTGCGAACGAGCCTAGCGCCTGTATGGGGAGGACATCACAACCGCGCGGATGTGGTGTCCTCCCCTAAGCCCCTCTACTTCGTGACTGCAGCAACCACCGGGGCAACCCCGCCCGTGGCGAGGTTGTTGACGGCGGCGATGATCGCATCCATCTGAGCATCGTCGAAGACGCTGACGGCGAGCGAACGGAACTTCGCGCACATCTCGTCGTACGAGAGGCGGTTTTCGGGATCGCCCTTGGCAAACTCGAGGCTCGCCTCCAGCAGACGACCATCGGTCGTGGTGATCTTCATGTCACACGGCCAGATCGCCGGATACTTGACATCGAACTCAGGACGCACGACCGCAACAGTGCGCTCGGCAACGGCCAACACGCCCGCATCGGACATGGTCGGCTCGGCGTACTCCGCAAGCGTCGCCTGACCCTTCTCGATACCGAGACCAACGGCGTACGGCAGCGAGAACTGCGCATCGACATCGTTGGTGGGGCGAATCTTGCGATCGCGTGGCTCGACAACGATGCCAATGGCAGCCGTCACGACACCAACCTCAATCGACTCGATGTCGGCCACCGAGATGCCGTGCTCGCGCTGCAACTTGACGGCCAGATCGATCGGGCCCTGGTTGTAGCGACAGCACGCGTGCGGCTTGACGCTGGTCGCCGACAGCTCGAACGGTGCCCCGAGATTGTCTGTCAGACGCGCGAGGTGTTCCGTGCTGCCATAACCGCGGAGGAGTCCATCGCGGCCGTCAAACGGCTGAGAGGGGCCTGTAAAGCCGTTCTGAGCGAGCCGAGCCGCGATATAGCCGGCATGGCTTGCCCAACCTGGATGGAAACGCTTCGTCCAGGCTCCCTCAGCGAGGAACTCTGTGCGCCCAGCCGACTCACTGGCAGCAATACCGAAGGCGTGTGCGAGCTGCTCCTCGTTGAGGCCAATCAGCTTGCCGACCGTCGCCGCAGTGGCGAACGGTCCGACGATTGCCGTGGGGTGAAACCCCTTGGCGTAGACATCCTTCGGATTGAGTGCTCGCCCGAGGCGGCAGGCGACCTCGTAGCCAGCCACCACCGCGGCGATAAACTCCGTACCGCTCGACCCTTCGAGTTCGGCAGCCGCCAACGCCGCTGGAATCACGACGACGGCAGGGTGCAACGACGAGGCCGAGTGCGTATCGTCGAGCTCGATCGAATGAGCAGCGATCGCGTTCGAGAAGACCGCCCATTCGGGACGCGCGGGCCGCTTACCGACGACAGCAGTCAGCTGCGAGCCAGAGTCGGCTCCCATTGCTGCCAGCGTGGCATCGACGCTCGGCATGTTCTCGACCACGCCACCGCGAGCCGCGGTACCGAGGTGGTCGAGGATCAATTCGCGTGCGTAGCTCTCGGTCCCAGCATCGATGTCCTCGTACTGGAGTGCAAGCACCCAGCGCGCGAGGTCTCGTGCGATCACGGAACCACCACGATCTTGCCGAAGTGCCCACGGCTTTCCATCCGCTCGAAGGCCTTGCGGATCTCCTCGAGCGGCACCTCAGAGTCGACCAGTGGCTTCAGTTTGCCGTCGGCAACCATCTGCAGAACCGTCTGGTACTCGCCCTTGGTGTACGTAAACGAGCCGATGATCTGCCACTGCATGCGGAACAGCGGAATCATGTCGACCTCGACAACTTCGCCCGAGTGCCCACCACACGTCACGAGGCGACCGTCCTTGGCAAGCGAGTTGAGGCCCGCCTTAAAGAGATCGCCACCAACATGCTCGTACGTCAGGTGCACGCCGCCACCGTCAGTGATGCGCATGACCTCTTCGACGATGTCCTGCTTGGTGTAGTTGATGCCATGGTGCATGCCGAGCTTAGTGGCCGCAGCCAGCTTGTCGTCACCCGACGAGGTGCCAATGATCCGAGCACCGCTCATCGCAGCAAGCTGTACAGCCGCCGAACCAATACCCGAGCCGACCGAGTTGATCAGCACCGTCTCGCCGACCGCCAAGCGACCGCGTGTGAAGAGCATGTGGAAGGCCGTACCGAAGGCGATCTGCGTGGCTGCGGCATCGGCGTACGACAGACCGTCAGGAATGCGCACGAGATGGCTCTCGGGGATCGCGCTGTACTCGGCGTAGCCACCGGGACGTGTGATGCCGATGAAGTCGTTGGCGGCGAGGTTCTCGCGACCAGTACGCGCATAGTGGTTGTTGAGGTCAATGCCCATCAGGTACGGCGCGACGCGATCGCCGACCTTCCATTCGTCCGAGACTGCCGAACCGACCTCGGTGATCTCGCCAGCCAACTCCAGGCCGAAGACGCCGCCTGGATCGACGGGGAAACGCGAGATACCCTCGCGGAAGTCCACGTCGAGATGGTTGAGCGCGCACGCTCCCACCTTGATCAGCACCTCATGCGGTGCGGGCTTCGGGACGTCGATGTCCTCAACGACGATCTTGTCGATTCCACCAAATTCATGAAACAGCGCTGCGCGCATGGCTTTCTCCTCCGTCTCGCGTTACGCGAAAGTATCGCCGCCCATGGCTGCTCGGTCAAACCCTACGCATTGCGTGGGTTTACGCCACCACGCGCGCCGAGGTACATACCCGCACCCGCGATCAACGTAATCGTCGCCGCGAAGATCCACGCTGCGCTCCAGCCCCAGCCGTCGGCAAGGAAGCCCAGGATTGGTGGAATCACCACCACGCCCGAGAACACGCAGCGGAGCGACCAGCCCGTCAGGCGGCCGACATGCGTAACGGGCACAGAGTTGGCGACCAGGGCAAGGAAGACGCCGTTCCAGCCGATGCTGGACAGCCCCACCAGCACGAAGCACGGCCACAGCCATGCCCCCGTCGGCAGGACGGCCATGCCAACCAGACCAAAGGCGGCGACCAACGAGGTGATCAGGAGCCCCGTCCAGCGATTCTCTCGGAACCAGCGGTCAGAGATCACGGCCCAGCCAAGCCGACCCGCGGTGCCGCCCACCATCATCACGGCGAACGAGACACCGGCGATCGCCAGACCGTACCCATGTGACTCGGTCAGAAACAGTGCGGTGTACGCCATGAAGCCCTGCTGCACGCCCGCCATCAGGAAGCCGAACGCACCCACTCCGAGACGCCACCCGTAGCGGACGTGAAACTTTTCCATCACCTCCGAGTGGGTCGCGCGCGGCCCAACCTGATGCTTGAGGTTGTCGCGCGTCACCACGATCAGTCCCGCCACCACCAAGGCGCCGACGACCGGCGCGAGCAGCGACAGGCGCCAGCCGAAGCGATCCGCAAGCACCGGCAGCGTCAGGCCAGCGATCAGTCCACCAAGCGTCACGCCGATCTGCTTTGCGCTCATCACGAGCCCTTGATTCGCACCGTCAGCTGCGCCACGCACGATCACGTTGGTGGGCGGCGTGATGCAGCCGTAGGCCAAGCCGACGCCGAACATCGCGACGACGAACAGCCACGTCCACGGCGCACTGGAGGCGATCGCCTCGGTGACTGCGATCCCGACCATGGCGATAAAGAGGAGTCGGACGGCCCCCAGTCGGTCGGTCAGATGCCCCGACGGCGTGCTGGCTACAGCGGCACCGCCGAAGATTGCCGCAGTAATTAGCCCGATGCCTGCGTTGCTGATTCCGAGGTCGGCACGAATCAGCGGCGCGATTGGCGCAATCGAGAGCGTGGCGTACGCGCCCATCATCAGCGCGCCACCACTCAGTGCGACCGCGGCGACTGCTCCTCGTCGGCTGGCGTGAGACGGTGTGCCGACGGAGTCCATCACCTGCATACTGTCAAAGAATCATTCGGTCAAGAGAGGAAGCCCGTGAGCGCACCCATTCGCACGCTGATGTTTGCCCCTGCTAACGACAGTCGAAAGTCGTTGAAGGCGATCGGGATTGGGGCCTCTGCCGTCTGCCTCGACCTTGAGGATGCCGTTGCGCAGGCGGAGAAGGCTGCTGCGCGAGTGATCGTGACGGAGACGCTGCAGGATGCTTCCGTCGTGGGCGCTCAGGTGCACGTCCGCATCAACGGTGTCGAGACCGAGTTCTCGGATGCCGACCTCGACGCTTTGGCGCCGTCCCTCCCTCGCCTTGCCGGGCTGTTGATTCCGATGGTGGAGTCGCCCGATCACGTCCGTCACGTGGCGAATCGCCTCGACACACTCGAGCGCGAGCAGGGCCTCGAGGCTGGTGCGATTCGTCTAATTGCAATTGCCGAGACGGCGAAGGGCGTCCTCGCCGCATCTGCTGTGGCGGCCTCTACCCCCCGCCTCCGCACGCTGCTGCTCGGTCCCGCCGATCTCTCGCTCGATCTCGGCGTCGAGTTGACGGCCGATGGCTACGAGCTCTTTCACGTGCGCAGCCAGCTCGTCCTCGCGGCCCGTGCCGCCGGGCTCGAGCAGCCCATCGATGGCCCGTACCTTGGACTCTCGGATGACGAGGGCTGCGCGACCGCAGCCACGTGGGCGCGACGGCTCGGCTTCCAAGGCAAGATGGTCCTCCACCCCCGCCAACTGCCAATCGTGGCGGGCGTCTTCGCGCCCAGTGCTGACGAGGTCGCCTGGGCCCACGCCGTCGTCGCTGCCTTCGCCGAAAACGAAGCGAAGGGCGTGTCGGCGTTCACGCTGGATGACGGCACGTTCGTGGACTACCCCGTCGTCTTCCGCGCCCAGTCAATCCTGCGCGACGCGGGCACGCTCGAGCCACCTGCAGCGGCGAACTAGCGCCGACAACAACCACGACGACGAGGTCAATGTCCAAAAGGGGTCAGACCCTATCTGGACATTTGATAGACGAGCAAGCTCGTCATCCAATGTCCAGATAGGGTCTGACCCCTTTTGGACATTGACCGCCTCCTAGACAGCGAGGCTAGATCGCAGGCGTCTGTGCTGGCAGCGCTTCGAGGTAGGCGACAACCTCGTCGTTTGGCAGCACGTCGGCGTACTTCTGGTTCATGTCAAAGAGGTTGGCCTCGTGTGGACCCGGGGCGCGATCGCCCGAGCACTCACGCGGCACGATCGTGCGATAGCCGTGCTGGAGCGAATCGACGACTGTAGCGCGGACGCAACCTGAAGTCGTGACGCCCGTGACGATGCACGTGTCGGCCTGCCACGACGCCATCAAGGCGCCGAGGTTTGTCCCCCAAAAGGCGGACGCAAACTGCTTAACGACCAGCGTGTCCTTGCTGGTCATACCCAAACGCTCATCGATCTCGGCCCACTCCGAGCCGGCCTTCAAGACGAGCAGCGAAGGCACCTTGGCCTGAAAGACCGCGGCAGGCTGGGCTGGAGCCTCGTCGTAGAAGACCGTCGTAAAGACCACGGGCACGCCCTTGTCGTGACTGGCGTCGACCAGTCGGCGGTTCTCTGCAACGAGTTCCGTGTAATCCCCCCCGAGCGGCGACGCGGGATCCGTGAAGCCCTTCTGGAGGTCAACGACGACTAGGACCGGCCGCCGGCCAAAGCCGGCGGCCTTCCCAAATCCTCGAGATTCGTAAAAGGAATCGGTGTCCTGTCCATGCGTACTCATGCGGTGACGATGTCTCCAGGCATGTTGTCGGCCTCGCGGACGCGACGCTGCGCGTCATCGCCCGGCTCAAGCGGCGACCAGCGCAGTGGCACTGCGGGGATCGGTGGCTCGAGGCCAGTCTCGGCCTTGCAGTTCGCCAGTACCTCGGCGAGTGGCGGACCGTAATCGAAAGCCAGAGCATCGCCGCGCTCAGTGCGCTGACGCTCCCGCTCCTGCGCCGTGGCAGCCTCATCGGCGGACCCGTCGGCGTTGATCACAACGCCGTAGCCCTCCTTGGCGTAGTCACTGCTGACTAGGCCATACGAGACGTCCTTGACGACAACCTCGATCGGACGATCGAGACGATCCTTCCAGCCACCACCACCGGCGGTGCGGTACACGAGCATGTCGCCCGGCACGACCTCGATCTCGTCGCACTTCGACGGCAACCGCTCTTCGGTGCCATCGAGGCGCTTGAGGATCTTCTCGGAACGACCACCCGGCAGACCGCCGAGCACGCCCCAAGGACGCGTCAACCAACGATCGTCGTGGATCGAAACCTGACCCGGCTCGAGGTAGATGTAGCGCTTCTCAACGCCGTTACCACCGCGATGCAGACCAGGACCACCCGAGTCGGTGATCGTCGTATAACCGTCGATCCGAAGCGGGTAGTACGCCTCGAGATACTCGGTCGGGATGTTCTCGAACAGCGGCCACCACGAGTGACCGTCCATGCCGTCACCGATTGGTCGACCGGGAATGCCTCCGTAGAGGATCTCCATGGCGAAGAAGAAGTCGCCCTTCTCGCCCCAACCCGAGTACAGCATGTACGGCGAGGTGCCGTAGCCAGCTGCCGTGTTGATCTCGGGAGCCTGCTTGCAGAGCGCGCCACCGAGGACGTCGAACATGCGCGCGAGCGCATGGGTACGACAGCCCAGTGCCGAGGGGAACCTCGGACGCAAGAGGCAACCCTCCGGCAGGATGATGTGCAGCAGCGGGTAGAACCCGTCGTTGAACAAGATCTGCGGATCGTTGACCATGATCAGGTAGATGCCGATGAACATCTTGAACATGCCCTCAGAGAGGTAGAAGTTCACCGGTCCCATCGCCTGTGGATCTGTGCCTGACCAATCGAAGAACGCGTGGTCACCCTCGCGCCAGATTGTCAGTTTCATCTTGAACGGACCGTTGCCGAGGCCGTCGTCGTCGACGTAGTCCTCGAAGGACTGCGGCGTCTCCGGGATGGCCCAGTGGATCAGCTGCTTCATGGCGGCGTACGTACGATCGAGCAGCGCCTGTAGCGCAGCCAGGTACGTCTCCTTGCCGAAGCGGTCACACAGTTCCTGCACGCGCTTTTCGCCCGAACGGCACCCTGCGATCAGGGCGAACAGGTCGGCGCGGTTCATCGCCGCGTTGCGCATGTTGTTGAGGATCAGGGACAGCACCGGCTTCTGGATCTCGCCCCGCTCGACAACCTTGATCGGGGGAATGATGAGTCCCTCGTCGTAGATCGTCTTCGCGTTGGTGGGCAAGGAACCCGGCAGGCGACCGCCCACGTCCATCATGTGACCGAACTGGCTCGACCAGCCCACAAGCTCACCGCTGTGGAAGATCGGGACCAGCACGAGCCAGTCATTCGTGTGGGAGATCGAGGCGGAGCACTTAAACGGGTCGGCGCAAAGAATCACGTCGCCCTCATAGATGCCCTCGTCCCAATCTTCCATCATCTCGTTGATGTAGGCACCGAACTGCCCCACGACCATGCGACCGCGAGGGTCGGTGATCATCGGGAATTCGTCGTGCTGCTCGCGGATGACCGGGCTCATTGCCGATCGGAACAGCACTGCGTCCATCTCGTACCGGGCACTTTTCAGGGCGCCCTCAATGATGTCGAGCGTGACCGGATCGATATCGACACCGGTCGGGATCTCTGCGATCCGAAGCTCGTCTGTAGTAGTTGCCATTAGAGCTCCTCCCTTAGGCCTGTGGGTTGATCAGGATGTTGTAGAACTCGTCCATCTCGGCCACATAGCCGGGGAGGACCACCGTCGTCGAGTCGAACTCGGTGACGATTGCCGGGCCGTTGAACTTGGCGCCCGGGGTCATCTTGGAGCGGTCGTAAATCTTGGCGGGAATTCGCTTCCCGTCGTAGACGATCTCGTGCTCTTCGAAGATCGCGTCAGAGGCATCGTTCGCCTTGACGGTGCCCGAGGGCAATTGGATCTTCGGCACGGCTCCGTTGCCGATGCAGCGGAGGTTGACGATCTCCCGCGCTGCGTCGTCCATCTTGAAGCCGTACAGCTGCTCGTGCAGAGCGTCGAACTGGTCGCCAAGCTGAGCAATGCTGCCCGCCTGGACCTGCGCGATGTCGACCGTGACGGGAATCTCGTAGCCCTGGAGGACGTAGCGCATGTCCGCGAGGTACGTGACTCGCTGATCGCCGGCACCGATGCCTTCGGACGTCATCCAGTCCTGTGCACGCGTGCCGAGATCGTCGAGGACAGCCTTGATTTCGGCCGGGTCGGCCTCGTCGATCGGCTTGACGATCGTCTGAGCAAACTCGTTGCGGAACTCGGCGACGAGGTCGCCGACCGCGCAGAGCAGCCCGGGCGAGGGCGGCACGATGACCGGGAACGAGCCCATCAGCTCGGCTACGGCATTCGCGTGCAACGGACCGGCGCCACCGAAGGCGACGAGTGCGAAGTCACGCGGGTCGTACCCACGCTGAACGGAGACGAGGCGCAGCGCGCCCGCCATGTTCTCATTGACGATCTTGATGATGCCCTCAGCCGCCGCGTCGAGCTCGAGACCGATGGCGTCACCGATCTTCTGCACGGACGTGCGGGAGGCCTCAACGTCGAGCTTCATCTCGCCACCGAGCAGGCTGGCGGGCAGGTGACCGACGACGACATTGGCGTCCGTCACGGTCGGCTCTTCACCGCCCTTCCCGTAGGCAGCAGGACCCGGCTCGGCACCGGCCGATTGCGGACCGACGCGAAGCGCCTTGGTCAGCTCTGGCACGTGGGCGATCGAGCCGCCACCAGCACCAACGGTGTGCACGTTGATCGACGGCACCTTCAGGCGAAACTGCCCGATCGTGGTGTCGCGACCGATCGTCGGCTCGCCGTCCTGGCAGAGCGCCACGTCTGTCGACGTGCCACCCATGTCGAACGTGAGGATGTTCCGGAAGCCCGCACGCGTCGAGACGTAGAGCGCACCCGCGACACCGCCGGACGGACCGGACA
>JAEMTW010000007.1:0-1998 GCA_016462095.1 Thermoleophilia bacterium | reverse complement strand
CGTACCGGACAGCACGCCGTAGATCGGGTTACGACCAGCCTCACGTGTCGTCATCAGGCCTGCGTCGGAGCGCAAGATGTTGACGTCGCAGGTTGCACCTGCGGCCTTCAGTTCGACGTCGAGTCGATCGACGTAGGCCTGGACCTGCGGGCGCACATACGAGTTCATGCAGGCGGTCAGCGTGCGCTCGTACTCGCGGAACTCCGGTACGACATCGCTCGAGAGCGTGACGGGGAAGTCCGGGTAGAGACGCTCGACGATCGCACCGATCTGCTTCTCGTGCTTGTTTGAGATGTACGAGTTGATCAGACCAACGGTCAGCGACTCGACGCCACTGTCGACGAGGTCCTTGACGATCTGCTCGACCTGAGCCTCATCGACAGCGACCACGGTCTCGCCACGCGGGCCCATGCGCTCGACAGCCTCACGGGTGTCGGCGAGCGATGCCGGTGGGTCGGGCTTCTGCATGATGATCCAACCGGCGAGGGGGCCCGGGGTCTGCGAGCGTGCAAGGTGCAGAATCTGGGAGAACCCTTGGGTTGTGATCAGACCCACGCGAGCGCCCTTGCCCTCGAGCACGGCGTTTGTCGCGACAGTCGTGCCATGCATGATGTTGCGAAGATCGGAGGGCGAGATGCCCGCCGTTTCGCACATGCGTGTCAGTCCTGTCAGCACGCCCTCGGAAGGGTTACTGGGCGTCGAAGGGGTCTTGACGCGATATTGCGTTCCATCGTCATCGTTGACGAGAAACAGGTCGGTGAATGTTCCACCGACGTCTACTCCTAGGCGATAGGCCACGAGTCCGTCCTTTCTCTCCACTTGCTAGGCATTACGCTAGACGATCCCGGCCTCTTGCAGCTTGCCAAGCTCACTTTGGGTGAGCCCAACGAGTCCGCACCAGACCGCTTCATTGTCTGCGCCGACCTCCCATTTGCCGCCCCAGCGGATCTCGCCAGGCGTCTCAGAGAGTTTCGGTGTGATGCCCGGTATCGGCATGGTGCCGATCTCGGGGTCTTCGAGATCCACGATCAGTCCGCGTTCACGGAAGTGTGGATCGTTGAACATGTCGGCGGCGGTGTACACACCGGCCGATACCACGTTTGCCTCGGCGAGCATCTCGTCGAGTTCTGCGGCCGTGTACCCGGCCGCCCATTCGTCGATCATTGCGTACAGCTCGTGCTCACGATCGCCACGTTCGCGATGCGTTGCATAACGAGGATCTTCGCCCAACTCGGGTCGCCCCATCACGACTACGAGTCGCTTCCAGAGGGAATCGTGGTTGGCTGCGATGACGACCCACTTGTCGTCTTTCGACTTGTGCACGTTGGAAGGCGCAATCTTCGAGAGGTACGAGCCGGAGGGCTCGCGCACGACGCCGGTGAGGGCGTACTCGGTGATCGTCGACTCCGTCATCGCAAAGCAGGCGTCAACAATTGCAGCGTCGATGACCTGACCCTTGTTGCCACCGCGGGCGTCGCGCCAATAGAGCGCGAGCAGGATGCCTTCGAAGGCCTGCTTCGAGGCGAGCGTGTCGCCGAGCGAGATGCCACTGCGCGGCGGCGGCTGGTCGGGATAGCCATTGATGTAGCGCAGGCCACCCATTGCCTCGCCGGCCGCGGCGAAGCCGACGCGATCCTTGTAGCGGCCGGTCTGGCCATAGCCAGAGACGCGGGCGTAGATCAGCCGCGGGTTCTTGGCCATCGCCTGCTCTGGTCCAATGTTCCATTTTTCCATCGTGCCGGGACTAAAGTTTTCGAGGGCAACGTCGGCCTTGGCCATCAACTCAAGTGCGAGCTCTTGCCCTTCGGGTACGCGCAGGTTGAGCGTGACAACCTTCTTGTTGCGAGCCAGGGTCGGCCACCAGAGCGTGTGGTCGTTGACGCGCTCGCGACCCCATTCGCGCATCGGGTCGCCCTTCGGCGGAGCCTCGACCTTGATTACCTCGGAGCCAAAGTCTCCGAGCAGGGATGCGCAGTACGGGCCGGCCAAGAGCTGGCC
>JAEMTW010000319.1 GCA_016462095.1 Thermoleophilia bacterium | reverse complement strand
CTGTCACACGCAACCACGCGGGTTTGTTGGCAGTTTCGGACATGGTGGGCCCGGGCCCATTTTGTCCGACGAGGTTTTGAGGCGACATTCTGGGCCCGGGCCCAGAATGTCGCCACAGGCTGAATTAGCGACACTTTGGGCCCGGGCCCAGAATGTCGCTAGTGGCGTGTGTTGGACGGCGCGAGACCCGGCGACTGGCCCGCGAGGACCGTCGGGTGACGGCGGATGAAGCGACCGACGTTGCGGAGATGCCAGACGGTGCGCTTGTCGAAGAACGCGCCGTCGCTGGCGGCCTGGTGCGCATGGACAACCTCGGCGGCAGGCTCCTGCCAGATCTCCCAGCCGCGCTGCCAGAGGCGCCACTGCAATTCGATCTCCTCGACGTAGAGTGGCGCGAAGGCCTCGTCGAAGCCGCCGACGTCGTCCCATGCTTCGCGGCGAATTAGGAGGAAGGCGCCGAGCGACCAGTCGATCTGGCGGGCAGAATCGGGCTCACCCAGATAGTGGTCGGCCGCAAAGCGCGACGGTGGCAACAGCTTCCGCAGTGGTGTGCGACGGATGATCGAACCGATTGGCTCGGGGAAGTTACGAGCGGCCTCCTGATAGGACCCGTCGAGATTGCGTAGCGTCGGCGCAACGAGGCCGCAGCGCGGATGCTCCTCCATAAAGCGCACGAGGCGGGGCAGACATTCGAGCTGCGCGATTGCATCGGGATTGACGATCGCCAGATAGTCGCCCGGCGCCGCGGCAAACGCGACAGCCTGATTCTCGGCGTAGGAGCGGGTAGCGGGCTGCTCGACCAGCACGCAGTCGGGATAGTCGGCGCGAACCAGTTCGGCCGTGCCATCGCCGGGGCGGTTAGCGACCACGACGATCGTCAACGCATCGCCCATGTCCTGCTGGCGCAGGCCCGCGATCGCGTCGGGCAGATCGTCGGCTTGGCCGGTCGACGTGAGCGCGGCCACGACGCTCGCTGGCGTACCCGCGGCCACCGAACGAACGACGCGCTGGCGCTGCGGCGATTCGGCGAGAACTTCCTGCCAGACAGCGACGAGGCGATCGGCGGCAGACGTCCACGTCAACTCGGCCGCACGGACAAGACCTGCTGTGCGACAACGCTCCCGCACGCTCTCGTCGTCGAGCAGCGTCGCTAGACCAGTGGCAATCGCCGACACAGACAGTGGATCAACCAGCACCGCAGCACCGCCCGCAACCTCGGGCAAGGCAGTTGCATCGGCTGCAAGCACTGGCGTTCCACAGGCCATCGCCTCTGCAATCGGCAGGCCAAAACCCTCGTAGAGCGACGGAAAGGCAAAGACACCCGCCGCCACGTAGAGATCGCGCAGCGCAGCCTCGCCCTCCACATAACCAACCTGATGTACCGCATCCGTGAGTCCGAGCTTGGTGATGCACTCGGCCAACTCGTCATGGTCCTGCTTCGTGTTGCCGACGAGCACAAGTGGCGGCATCGTGCCCCTCGTGTCACGCACGCGGGCGTAAGCCTCGAGCAGGCGCAGGAGATTCTTACGCGGCTGCAGCGCGCCGATAAACAGC
>JAEMTW010000137.1:1842-5476 GCA_016462095.1 Thermoleophilia bacterium | reverse complement strand
ACATCATCGTTCGTGAGATGGGCAAGCCGCGCGAGCAGGCACTCGGCGAGATCGATTTCTGCCAAGCCATCTACGAGTACTACGCCGACAACGGCGAGAAGTTTATGGCCGACGAATCCGTCGAACTGTCGTGGGGCGAAGGCTCCGCGCTCGTTAAGCGCCGCTCGCTTGGCGTCATCCTCGGGATCATGCCGTGGAACTTTCCGTACTACCAGGTCGCCCGCTTCGGCGGCCCGAACCTGATCATCGGCAACACCGTGCTGCTTAAGCACGCACCACAGTGCCCCGAGTCCGCTGCTGCCATGGAGCAGATGTACCTCGACGCCGGCTTCCCCGCTGGCGCGTACGTCAACATCTACGCCACCAACAGCCAGATCGAGACGCTGATCGCCGATCCGCGCGTCCAAGGTGTGTCCGTGACAGGCTCGGAGCGTGCTGGTGCAGCCGTCGCCGAGATTGCTGGCCGCAACCTCAAGAAGGTCGTGCTCGAGCTCGGTGGGTCCGACCCGTTCATCCTGCTGTCGACCGACGACCTCGACGCTGTCGTCGAGTCGGCCGTCGCAGCACGTGTCGACAATGCGGGCCAGGCCTGCAACGCAGCCAAGCGCTTCGTTGTTGCCGAAAACCTGCACGACGAGTTCCTCGGCAAGTTCGTCGACGCCATGGTGGCCGTCGAGACGGGCGATCCGACCTCTGATGACTGCGCGATGGGTCCACTGTCGTCGTCGCTGGCCGCTGATCGTCTCGAAGACCAGCTCAAGCGTGCCGTCGCTGGTGGCGCCACGCTCGTCGGTGGTGTCCGTGACGGCAACTTCTTCTCGACGGGCGTACTGACGGGCGTCAAGCCTGGCAACGACGCCTTCCACGAAGAGTTGTTTGGTCCGATCGCGATCGTCTTCAGCGTCGCTGACGAAAGCGAAGCGATCAGTCTCGCCAACGACACGCCGTACGGTCTCGGCTCGTACCTCTTTACGACCGACGCCGACCAGGCCATGCGTGTCGCCGACCAGATCGAGGCCGGCATGGTCTTCGTCAACCTCGTCGGTGGAGATGCGCCCGAACTGCCATTCGGTGGCGTCAAGCGCTCTGGCTTCGGCCGCGAGCTCGGCCGCTTCGGTGCCGAAGAGTTCGTCAACCGCAAGATGATCCGCATCGGCTGATGCGCCCGTAGGGCGAATGTCACAAAGGGGTCTGACCCCTTTGTGACATTCGCCTAGAGGCGCGCTGGTGGTTCGATGCCGACCGCCATACGCACGCGATCCGCGATGTGATCGACCGTCTCCGGTGATGCAGTGCCCCAACGGGTTATCAAGCGCTCGCGGGAGATCGAGCGAAGCTTGACGGCAAGCGCGTAAGAGGTTCTTCGCAAACCACCCTCACCAGCGGGGATTTCGACTGCGCCTTGATTCGCGCGTGGAGTGCCGGTTAGGGGCACCACGATTGCCAAGCCGCCCGAACCGATACCTACCCGCGTCGCGCTGATCACGAGAACGGGTCTAACGCCTGCCTGCTCGTTGCCCCGGACCGGTTCGAGGTCCGCGAGCCAGATCTCACCTCGCCGGGCTTGGGGGTATGTCATCTGGGTCAAGGGGGTATGGCTCACGAGCAAGATCGTGAAGTTCGTCGGCATGCGCTTCGTCCCACGCGTTCATAGCGTCGAGCAGATCCGCATCGGCACGGAGGGCGAGCATGCGATCGAGAAACGCGGCTGCAGTGATGCCTTCGGCGTCGGCGCGCCGACTGATCTCGGCGCGCGTCTCGGGGTAGACCCGAACAGTGGTTGTGGTGCGGGGAGCCATGACGATGAGCATAGGTGTAATCAGTAGTGGATGCAACGTGATACGCGAGTCGTCGATCGAGGCCGGTTTGTGCCGCTTTGACGCACTGCCCGCACCAACTACAGCGATCCATTCACCTATCGTGCCCGGTATGAGCCTGATCGAGTCCAACCTGTCCCTCGGTGACTTCCCACTTGCACGCGGGGGTGTGCTTCGAGACGCGCAGATCACCTATCGCGTCCACGGCACGATCGAGAATGGCGAGGCGATCATGCTGCCGCACATGTACTCGGGCAGCATGGACTCGATGGAAGGGTTCCTGGCACCCGCCGGCCCGATCGACCCATCCGTCTGCGCGGTGATTACGCCCGCCATGCTCGGTGCGGGCGCCTCGACCTCGCCGACCAACGCCCACACCGACCAACAGGGCGCCAACTTTCCCGCGCTCAGCACGGCCGACGATGTCGCCGCGCAGAAGGCGCTGCTCGACCACCTCGGTGTCACCAAACTGCGCCTCCTACTCGGGTTTTCGATGGGCGGCCAGCAGGCGCTGCGCTTTGCCGTCACGCATCCAGAGATGGTCGAGCGGCTCGTACTGATCGCCGCCACGGCCCGCAACACGGCCTACGGGCGCATCGTTGCCCAGTCGCTCGCCGAGGCGATTACGGGCGGGCCCGGCTGGCGCGTTGCTGACGACGCACTCGAGGGGCGCCATCGCCACGCACGCCTGATGAGCCTGCTTGGCGCCACCCACGAGGCCTTCTTGCCGCACGGCATCGCCCAGGCCGGCGTCGCCGACCACGAGGCCTTCATCCGCGAGATCTTTGAGGCCGACTACGGCTCGCAAGACGCCAACAACCTGCTCTGCCAAATCGAGCGGTGGCACGGTGCCGACGTCTCCGATGGCGGCGACCTGACCGCGGCGCTCGCTCGTGTGACGTGCCCAACAGCAGTGATTGCGCTCGCCGGCGACCGGCTGTTTCCACCCGAGGAAGTCAGCGAGCAGGCCCGCCTACTGCCGAATGTCAACGTGCATGTAGTCGGCTCGACGTGGGGGCATTACGCAATGGGTGGCTTCGACAGTGCGGACATCGCCGCGGTCCACGCGATCGTCGTGGCCGTACAGAGCTAGGCCAATGTCCAGAAGGGGTCTGACCCCTTCTGGACATTTGCCTAGCGTCGCGCGGCTGTTGGATGTCCAGATGGGGTCAGACCCTATCTGGACATTTGCCTAGCGTCGCGCTGGCCTAGGCAGCTGACTCGAGGGCAAACCAGCCCTCAGCGACATCGAGCGTAAAGCGGTACTGATCGAGGAAGCCCTCCTGGCCGAGCAGGCCGAAGGGAGAGTTCCAGCCCGGGCAAAACCAGACCGTGGTGATGATGGTTCCGGCGGCACTCTTGAGTACCACCGGGGCAGGGCAGGAGAGCACAACGCCCGAACCCAGTCCGACATGCTCGCCGAGTTTGGGATCGAGTTCGATATCCAAGTTGACTGCGACCCAGCCAGGGAGCCGTGTACGTAGCGCGCCTGTATCGACGAGGCATGGCACAGCAACCGAGCGTTCTGCTGATATCTCGACCGTCATGGTTGGGCGCTTGGCGGGTACCGGATCGTTTGGCAAGAGGTGGAGGGGGAGCCGGATCAATGGAAGCCCCAAATCGTGTCGATCGGCGGCGGGTCCTCGGGATGCGGCACGCGAATGTAGCGGTAGCCGTGGATGCCGTTGGCGCGGTTGCGCTTGGCGAGCGCCTCGGGGTTATCGTCGGAGCCGACGATCTTGCCCTCGCGCGACAGTGCAACCCACTTGCCGAGATAGTCGGCAAAGACGCCCTCTTGGGTGGGGGCGGGGCCGAGG
>JAEMTW010000137.1:0-1832 GCA_016462095.1 Thermoleophilia bacterium | reverse complement strand
CGAGGCGCACGATCTGCTCGATCAACTCGCGGTGCGAGGCGCTGAGTGCGAAGCGATCCCCGTCGCGCGTGACGACGCCCGCGTTTTCCAACTGTCGCAGGGCAATCGCCGCAGCCGACTTGGCGCAGCGCGATTGGCGGGTCAACTCGGCCAGCGTGCAGGGGCCGACCAGCAGGGCAGCGAGCGCAGCGACGCGGGAGCGGCTGCCGAGCAGGTGCTCGGCTGGTGTTCGTGTTTCGCGTACAGTCATGACTCTAAAACTAGCACACATAATCGGACGTGGCAGATCAGCACTTGGCCGGTTGGAATCAGAGTTTCGGTTTTTTGCAGCCGAAACAGGCAGACTTGTCAGATGGAAATCCAAGGCCTCCCGGCACACCCCCTGCTCGCCTACGGACCGATCGTCCTGATCCCGCTCGTAGCGCTGTTGGGAATCGCGATGATTATTCGACCCGCGTGGCGCATCACGCTCGGCCCGTGGGTCGTGCTGTTGGGCTTCGCGATGTTTGCAATGACGTTTCTCGCGGTTCAGCCGGGAGAGGAACTACAGGCCAACGTCGACTCGACGCAGCTGAGCAAGGACGG
Source organism: Thermoleophilia bacterium (assembly GCA_016462095.1). Lineage (GTDB taxonomy): Bacteria > Actinomycetota > Thermoleophilia > Gaiellales > F1-60-MAGs149 > F1-60-MAGs149. The sequence continues at coordinate 1,247 of JAEMTW010000137.1, read as the reverse complement.
TGCGGAGATGGATGATGCGTTGCGCCCCCTCGCGCTGGCGTTGCTCGTCGCGATCGTTCTGCTCGTGGCGCCGGCTCGGTCGATCGCTCGTGGTGGGCGCGGGGCGTTGGCCACACTCGGCCGTTCGCCGCTCTGGAACATCGTCAGCATGGTGCTCGTCGTCTTGACGGGCGTACTGGCGACCTACTGGGTGATCCAGACGGGCCGCTAGGGTACCGATGCTGTCTGGCTCGACGTCCACCTGATCAACAAAGAAGACGACTAGTTCAGCGAGAGCGTCACGCGCCCGCGTCGGGCACGATCGACAGGTGCGGCGTCGACGAAGTCTGGCGTTCGCCATCGATCGTCACGTCGACGTGCTCGTCGTAGAAGCACATGTGGCCACGTAGGCGCTCGGACTCGGGCAGCGGATCGGGATAACTCCAGGCAACATCGTTGTGGAGCTTGCCCGCGACCTTGACCGACCAGTAGGCGGCCGTGCCCTTGTACGGACAGACGGAGGTGCGCTCGCTCTTGACGAGCACGTCGCTCTGCACGTCGACGTGTGGCAGGTAGTAGCGGTTGCGCATGCCCGTCTCGAACACGATCATTGGTCGCTTGCTGTCGGCCACGACCTGGCCGTCAATTTCGATGATGACGTGCCGTGAGCTCTGCACACAATCGACGCGAGTGTACGGATCGCGCGGATGGCCGATGATCGACTCCTCTTCCTCGCGCCACTCGTCCATCGAAGCCCACTCAAACGCGATGTGATCGCTGAGGACAGCGTGCTCTTCGGGCAGTTCGATCGGCTGCCAGGCGGCACCGGCGGCGATGCGATCGCCAACGCGGATGTTCCAACGCAGGCGCCCGTTGGCCTGGGCGGTTGGTGTCAGCAAGGCAAACTGCACGTCCTCACGCGGAAACCAGTACGACGTCGGGTACACCCCCTGCCAGACCAGCTGCGTGTTGCGACTATTCGCGATGGCCTCCCCGTTGAGAAACACACGGACCCAGCGCGGGCTGGGCTCTGTGCGGAGGATTTCGCTGTCGTCGGCCATAGCCACACGGTACCGGGACGTCTACGTGGAGCGCTGCGGCGCGCAGCATCCGGGCGCCGCTTCGGTCGAGGTGCTTGTCGCCGGCGCGATGGGCGTGGGCGGTTCGGGACTCCACGCACAGCGAAAGCCTTGATGTCCGGTCGAGCTCTCCGGCGTATTGCCGGTGCGAGCCGCGACGCGATAGCGGTTGCAGTACGACTCGTGGCA
>JAEMTW010000136.1 GCA_016462095.1 Thermoleophilia bacterium | reverse complement strand
CCGTTAGAAGCCGACGCGCGCCTCTTTCGAAAGGACGCGCATAAACGCAACCTGGCTCGAGCGCACGAACAGATCGCCAGCCTCGGAGGCGAGCTCGAGGACGCCCTCATCACCGCTCCCGACGGCCTTCAGCAGCTTCTTCCACGCTGCATCCGAAAGCGTCGCGGAAGTCGTACCGCCGCCAACAAAACCAATCTCTACCCGCACGTTCTCAGCCATACTGATGTCCTCCCGGTTGGACGATTTCGAGCAAGACGCCACGCAAGGCGTCAGGGTGAATGAAGGCGACCTGTAGACCGAAGAGCCCCGCACGCGGCGCTTCGTCAATCATCTCAACTCCGGCGGCCAGCAATCGTGCGCACTCAGCGTCGATATCGGCCACCTCATAGGCGACGTGATGCATGCCCTCGCCGCGCTTCGCGATAAAACGCCCGACGGGGGTGTCGTCCGCGTACGGTGCAACGAGTTCGATCATCGGGCCGGCCGGCGTACGAATTGCCAGTGCGCGCGTGCCCAGTTCCTCCGAGTCGTGGCCATGATCAACGGTCGCACCGATCAGCAAGGCGTACTGCTGAGCAGCCGCCTCCAAATCCGTCACGGCAATGCCGAGGTGATGAATGCCGATGGCGCCGTCCACAGGGCGGCATCGTATCGGAGGTCAACCGTCGCGGTCCCTCTAGGCGAGGCTGGCTTGCCGACGTGCGTAGAGACTCACAGAACGCGTTCGAGGCGCGGGTTCGGCAGCGGATCGCGTCCACGCTTGCCACCCGCCTTGCCGTCGACCATCACAATGTCGGCGGTAAAGTCGCGCGCACCCCGAATCAGGGCCGAGCCAACGCCATACGAATCGACTGGCACGCCCGCAGCCTCGAACGCGCGGATCTTGTCGGCATTGAAGCCACCCGACACGACGATGCGGACCTTCTCGTGCCCCGCCGCGTCGAGTGCGCTGCGCACATTCCAGACCAGCTGCGGGTTGACACCACGTGGATCGAAGCGACCCATCATGTCCCACAACGAACGATCGACCATCGTGCCCGACGTGTCGAGGCGCACGCCCCACAGGCGCTTGCCCAACGCATCAGCGACCTTCAGCGCCGTCCCCACGCTGTCGTTCTCGAAGTCGACCAACACCACGAGGTTTTGCTCCGGGTCGGTGCAACGGGCGAAGGCCTCAGCCGCCGCGACCGTATCGCCACCGTACGCAGCAATCAGGCCATGCGGCACGGTGCCGAGACCACGATCGCCCCACCACGCTGCCTGCGCATCCGTCGAGACACCGATCGCACCCGCGACGTGCGCGGCATAGCCATCACCCGTCTGCACGCGGTAATGGTCGTGGCGTGCGGGGAAGTACATGATCGGCTTTGGCGCAGCGGCCTGGACAACCTCACGAACATTGGTCGCGACAAGACTGCGGCGCGCAAGGCTGCCGAGGTAGACCGTCTCGAGATGACAGAAAAAGGCATAGTCGCCCTCGATCGTCATCACGCTCTCCCACGGCTCGATCTCGTCACCGTCGTAGAGCGCATGGACCTCGAGGTTCTCCCAGCCGGATTCCCAGGTGCCGTCGTCGCGCATCAGCCCAGCGCACTCACGCAACGTCGCGATCGCCTCGTCGACACCACCAAGCACCGAGGAGTAACGCTGGAAGACCTGGACCAACACGCGTGGCCGGTGCTCGTCTCGCTCCAACACCTTCTGCGTGTAATTGAAATACGCATCGGAGTAGTAGCCCGAACGAATCTTGTCGATCGGGAGATCGAAGACCTCCGAGGGCAGGCGGGTCTTCGTGGTGCGGGGCAAGACGTTCATCTGTGGCGAGGATCGTACAGGGAATCGCAGATCCGCCACGACCCGCATACTGCTGGTGTGGCTCTCGTCACGTACCTCCCCTCCTCGGACTATGAGGCAATGCCGTGGCGTAACGGGGCTGGTGTGACCCACGAGATCGCGATCGACGACAGCTGCGGTGAGAGCGAAGCGCCATTTCTCTGGCGACTGTCGATGGCCGACCTTGCCGGCAATGGGCCGTTCTCGGAAATCTCCGATGTCGATCGCATCCTCGTGCTGCTCGAGGGCGAGGACGTGCAGTTGACAATCGCTGGCGCCGACCCCGAGCCGCTCGCCGAACACGAGGCGATGGCCTTCCCTGGCGATGTGCCGACGAGCCTCACGATGGCACCCGGCAGTGGCCGCGACCTCAACCTAATGTGGGATCGCACGCGCGTGCAGGGCATGGTCGACATCTTGAACATTGGCGACACCCTACAGATCGAAGAACACATCGCCTTCGCGATCGCACTCGGCACCTCTGCCACGGTCGAAGTCGATGGCTACGAGTACGTATTAGGCGAGCAAGATGCGCTCCAGCTCGATGACGCCACCACCTTCGCCGTCCTCGACGGCGAGGTCTACGTGGCCCGCATCGACTAGCCGAAGACGCTCGCCGGACCGCCATCCAGGGAGGACACCACAACCGCGCGGATGTCCTCCCTGGCATCGACGCACCACAGTTGATGGAGGGGAGGACATGACATCCGCGCGGTTGTGGTGTCCTCCCTGGATCAACGTCGCGCAGCGGATGGCGCCACCCGCTCGCCGCTATGTACTGCGCGATCATCAGACCCGACTTCGTACCTGGATCGGCGATCAGCACGTTCGGCAGAGGGCTCATCCCGCGATCACCGCGCAGTCGCAACCGCTTGCACGAATGAGCCTTCGACGAGCGCCTGCCCATCGATCGAATCGTCGATCCAACCAGAGACGAGCGCGGCTGCCACAATCGCCCCAATCGTCCGATCAAAATACTCGCCACCCGGCAAGAGTTCGACGGCGTTCGCTGCGAGATCGTAGCTGCTGAGGCCCGAGAGACTGAAGGCCACCGCAGTCGAATCCTGCTTCGTCAGCCTGGCCACATCTTCGATAACCACGTCTGGCTGATCGCGACTGAAGGCATAGAACTCCTGCCAGCCACGAATGAAGGCGACGATCTGGCCTGGCCGCTCGTCGGCAACAGCCTGGCGCACGACCAGCACGTGCGAGATCAAACCGGGATAATCACCGGCCGTGTAGAGCGTCTGAAGCGTTGGGTCGGCAGCAAGCGCAACCGCTGCCTGCTCGCCGGTCATGGCGGCCGCCGCGACGTCACCGCGCACGAGTCGTGCGCTGGGACCCAATCCCTCAGCAGCAACTACTTGCACAGCGTCGGGTGGTACCTGCTGTTCGACAAGCGCACCCTGCAGGAGCAACTCGCCTTCCGATTCTAGTGACACTGCCACCTGCTGCCCCGCCAAACTCGCAATCCCCTCTAAGTCGTCTCGACCCATGATCACCTGATTGGACGTGCCGGCCGTGAGCAGCAGCACAGTCCGAATTGGCAGACCGGCAGACACGAGCCTGACGGCATCGTCGGAGGTGACCACGGCTGCATCGACAGCGCCGGACTCCAACGAGCTCTTAAGGTCCTCAAAGGAAGACGCATCGGTCAGGCGCGTACTCAGACCCTGCTCCCCGAGCAAGCCGTGCATGCCAGCAACGCGCACCATGGCGAGCGTAAGCGATGGGCGCCCCGCGATGCTAAAAATGCCAGGCTCGGCAGGCAGACTCGCATCGACAGTCGATGGTGGCACGGAAACCGTGAGCGGATCGACCGTTGTGCCGGCCGTCGTCGTCTCGCCCCCCGAGCCACCACAGGCCGCAGCGATCGACGCCACCACGATGGCACCGAGCAGCACAGCCCAACGGACGTGTCGAATCTCCATTCCCACCTACGCATCATGCCTTGACCCGAGCCGGTCGGTGGCGCAATAGCCGACATACGGCACACTTTGAGCACGATGGCTTCGACCACGGACTTCTCTCTGACTGCCACCCCCGGGCGTCAACTCCCGGTCGCCGTGCGGGCTCAGGGTTGCCGTATCTGGACTGCGGACGGTCGCGAATACATCGATGCCTGTGGTGGTGCGATGGTGATGAGCGTCGGCCACTGCCACCCGCGCCTAATCGAAGCGCTCAAGCGCCAGGCTGACGAGGTGACCTTTACGTACCGTTTTGCGTTCTCGAATGAGCCGATGCTCGAGCTCGCAGACCTGCTGCGCGAGATCTCACCGATGCCACGCACGTGGTCGTTCTTCAACTCGTCGGGCTCCGAATCCGTCGAGTCGGCCATCCACCTGGCCCTGCTTCACTGGCAGTTGCTTGGCCAGCCCGCTAAGACAGAGTTCATCTCGCGCTACCCGTCGTATCACGGCTCCACGATTGCGGCACTCGGACTATCCGGTACGAGCCGTCGCGATTCGTTCGAGGCCTTGCTGACAAAGAACGCTGTCGCCCAGACGCCAAATGCCGATATTCGCGCGCGGCGCAGTCCTGCCGACGAGGTCGAGTTCGCGATCAAGCAGCTCGAGGACGCGATCACGGCACGCGGGGCAGACAAGGTCGCTGGCATCTTTCTCGAGCCCATCACAGGTGCGAGCGGGGCCGCCGTGACTCCCCCTGACGGGTATCTCGAGCGCGTCCGCGAACTCTGCACCCACCACGGCCTCTTGATGATCTGCGACGAGACAATCACCGGCTTTGGTCGCACGGGCACCTGGTTCGGCGTGGAGCAGTGGGGCGTCTCACCCGACGTGATCACGTTCGCCAAGGGCGTCACGAGCGGTGTGGTGCCATTCTCAGGCATGCTCGTAGCCGGCGACGTTGCCGACGTCCTGATGGCTTCGCCCGACGGTTTTCCCGTTGGCCACACCTTCTCGGGCTATCCGCTGGGCTGTGCAGTGGGCGCCGAAATGATCCGCGTGATCCACGATGAGGGACTGCTCGAGAACGCGCGCCTGATGGGCCAGCGCCTCCGCACTGGCCTCGAAGCGATCGCCGCCACTACCCCTCACATTGGCGACATCCGCGGCAGGGGCCTCTTGCAAGGCATCGAATTTGTAGAAGACCCCGAGAGCCTCACTCCCCGTGTTGGCGCAGCCGCGCGCGTGACGGCTGCCGCACGTGACCGGCAACTAATGATCTACTCATGCCCAACCGCCCTTGGCAGTAGCGTGCTGGAGACAGTGCTACTTGCACCACCCTTGAATATCACCAGCACAGATGTCGATCAGATCCTTGATCGACTATCCGACTCGATTGGAGCCGCATGACCGAGATCGATGACGCAGCAGCGATGTACCGGGCAGCGGTCGACGTAGCCCTCACGGGCGAGGTTGGCATGTGCCCCGATTTTGATCGTCACTTGCAAGAAGAGGTTTGGCGGCTGCTCTGTGCCGACCGCGATCGCCTGCTGACGTTCTGTCAGCGCATGGGCATCATCGTCGGCCGCTTGACGACCCGGCAGACGCTCAAGAGCGAGAAGCCGATCTTCGAGCTGATCGTGCACGGCGACGATGCGGACACCGTCCGTCAGCTCGCCGGTCGCGATCGACCGCTGCGGTAGCAACAGATAGCTCCGACCGGGATCAACTTTGCTTTGGGG
>JAEMTW010000135.1 GCA_016462095.1 Thermoleophilia bacterium | reverse complement strand
CATCGGCACCGGTAGCGATGCACCACCGCGCGCACTCGCCGCGATCCTTGGGGACCGCATTCGTCTGAGTGAGCCAGTGCTCGAGATCACAATCGACGAACACGGCGTTTCGGTGCAGACCACGAAGGGTGCACATCGCGCCGCCCACATCGTCTTGGCACTCCCCAAGCCGATTCTCGTGCAAGCGCCGTTTGCCGCTCTGTTACCCGCCGATGTCTTGGCTGCCGCGAGCACGTTTGGCGTCTCCCACGCAGCCAAGCTCTTCGTTCCACTGCTGGGTGCTGCGGAGCCGAGCGCGGTGCTCGATACCCGTCATGACTATTGGGTCTGGACTGCCAATCAAGGCGACGAGGGGCTCCGTCCCGTGCTCGCTGGCTTTATTGGCTCGCAACCGATGCTCGACCTGCTCGAGGTAGAGCGCGACGGCACCGCGTGGGCGCGCAGCGTCGCCGAGGTCCGCCCCGATCTCGAACTCGACTTCGACGCCGCCGGCACGCAAACCTGGCACGACGATCCGTATGCACAGGGCATCTATACCCATGTGCGTCCCGGTGATCGGCCCAATGATGAACTCCTCCGCCAGCGCCACGGACGACTCGTGTTGGCCGGCGAGTTTACCGATGACATCTGGTCGGGCTTTATGGAAGGCGCAATCCGTAGCGGACAGCGCGCGGCCAGCCTGCTCGACGCCTCGCTACCAGGGCCTGCTCCCGGTACGCACTGATCAATTGTCATAGGGGCGCCTGGATTTGAACCAGGGCCTGACCGGTTATGAGCCGGGTGCTCTACCGCTGAGCTACGCCCCTCTACCCGCAGAGGATACGCGCCCGACACCGTACGCTGTCGACATGGTGCGGATCAGGCCAACCCACCTGATTGTTGGTGTACTCGTCGGCATCGGTTTCGTCGAGCTCGGGATGACGGGGCTACTGGTCGCCTTCGGCGGCGACCATACGGCTGTTGTGGCGGGCGTCTTGCTCGAGCGAGCCCTGACGTTCTTGCCGCCAATCGTGCTCGGCATCATCTTTGGCACTATCGTCGGCGTCGATCGCCGAGGCAACGTCGCGCCAGGCAGCTAGTCGACGTCGCCGTGGCGCGCTGGCGCGCCGGCGACGTCGAGTGCACGGGTCGCCCGCGCTGTCACCAGCTGATACAGCACCAGCAGCTGGGTGATTGCGAGCGCGTCGGAGCGATAGAGGTCCATGCCGCGTGTGAACTGACCAAGCCGGTCGAGTTGAAGATGACGGGCGAAGTGCAGGCGATCCCAGATTGCTTCTTCGATCTCTTGGGCACGCCCCGGTGGCAGAATCCCCGGCACATTCAACAACTGCTCACCGTGAGGCATCGTCGTAATTGTGAGGTCGTCCGGCCCGTCGCCACCAAGACCCGACAGATCTGGATGAGGCACGGTCGGCCGCAGCAGAATCTCCGCGTCAAGGTTCTTCTCCTCGGGGCGGCTGCCATGACGAAACGTAATCACGAGATCGGCATAGGCTCGCTGTGGTCGAACCCACTTGACGGAGTCGCGCTCACGGTGATCCATCTCATCGAGCACCTCATCGGTGGTGTAGCCGCGTCGCGTGGTATCGCGCAGCAATTTCCAGGCGCGTCGGATCTCTTCGGGCGGATCCATGTAGACCGTGCAGTCAAAGCGGCGACGCAGTTCCTCTGTCTGCAGGCAGAGCAATCCGTCGACCACTGTGTACGGTCCTGGCTGGAGGTATTGAGGTGGGCCGAGCGTGCCGTCGGTATGACGATACGTCGGCTTGAGAATCGCGCGCTGCGTTGAAAGCGTCTCGAGGTCGCGCGCCATAATGTCGAGATAGTTGGCGTCGGGATTGAGCGGCGTGATGCCCATCACTTTGCGCTGCGCGCGGTCGTAGCGGTGATAGTCGTCCGTAGGGACGTGGGCGACCTGTTCCTCGCCGAGCACGCGGGCCAAACCACGCGTCAGCGTTGTCTTGCCACTCGCCGAATCGCCAACCACGGCCAGCATGGTCGAGGGGGCGACGCCTTGACGAATCCCTGTCATGGCGGAATCGTGGCAGGTTCCAACGCACAGGTGTCCGCTTAGGCCCGTCCGCCCTGCCGCCGACACGAGAAAAGCGGTAGCATCGACTCATGGAGCCGGCTGAGGGAACTTCTCGACGAAGCGCGTTTTATGAGACACGGACGATCAGCCGTGACGTTGTCGTGCCGGAGTACCCCGAACTTGGCCTGATCGCCTTCGACAGCCCCAACGATCCGGAGCCATCGGTTCGTGTCGAGGGCGGCCGAATCGTCGAGATTGACGGCCGAGGTGAGGCCGAGTTCGACCTGATCGATGCCTTCCTCGCCGCTCATGGGATCAACCCCGCCGTGGCCGAAGAGGCGATGGCGCTCGATGACCTTTCCTTCGCGCGGATGCTCTGTGGCCACGATGTTCCGCGCACGGAGATCCTGCGGCTCGTCGAAGGTATGACTCCCGCCAAGGTCGCACGCATTCTGAGCCTTCTGAGCCCCCTTGAGTTGATGCAGGCGATGGCCAAGATGCGTGCTCGTCGCACACCATCGATCCAAGCGCACGTCACCAATCGCATCGACCACCCGCTCCTGATTGCCGCCGACGCTGCGAGTGCCGTCGCGCTCGGCTTCCGCGAGCTCGAGACCACCGTCCCCGTGCTGCGCGATGCACCGCTCGTGGCGCTGGCTCTGTTGATCGGGAGCCAGGTCCCTGCGCCAGGCGCATTGACGCAGTGTTCGGTCGAAGAGAAGACCGAGCTCGAGTTGGGCCTGCGGGGTCTGACGACGTATGCCGAGACGGTCTCGGTCTACGGCACCGAGCAGGTCTTTCTCGACGGCGACGACACCCCCTGGTCGAAGGCCCTGCTCGCTTCTTCGTATGCGTCTCGCGGCCTCAAGATGCGCTTCACCTCGGGGTCGGGTGCCGAAGTTCTGATGGGTGGCGCCGAAGGCAAGTCGATGCTCTACCTCGAGGCGCGCTGTGTGGCAATCACGCGCGCGGCTGGCTCGCAGGGCACACAGAACGGCGGTATCGATGGCATCAACGTGACGGGCTCCGTGCCGAACGGCATGCGCGAGATCCTCGCTGAGAACGTCATGGCGACGCTCTATGGCCTAGAGTCGTGCACCGGCAACGACACCCAGATGAGCGCGTCGGACATCCGTCGCACCGCGCACACGCTGCCATTGCTGCTGGCTGGCTCGGACTTCCTGTTCAGCGGCTTCGGCTCGATTCCCAGCTACGACAACACGTTTGGTGCCTCGAACTTCAATGCCGAAGACATCGACGACTACCTGATGGTCCAACGCGATTGGGGCTTTGAGGGCGTGCTGCGCTCGCAGGGCGATGAAACTCTCTTGCCACTGCGACGTCGCGCCGCGGAGGCCTGTCGCGCCGTGCTCGACGAGCTGGAACTGATGACGTTCGACGATGCCGAGCTCGAGCGGGTTGTGACCGCCCACGGCAGCCTCGACGTGTCGGAACACCAGACCGATGAGACCGCCCGCGCGGGCGACGCGATTATCGAACGCGAGATCACCGCCGTCGATGTCGTGCGCGCGCTGTCGATTCGCGGCTTCGAGCTCGAGGCAGAACGCGTGCTCGAGATGACGCGCCAACGCCTGTTTGGCGACCACCTGCAAACCTCGGCAATCTTTGCCGAGGACATGAGCGTGCTGAGTGCCCTGACAGACCCGAACGACTATGCGGGGCCGGGCACGGGCTATCGCCCTGCGCCGTCTCGACTCGATGAGATGGCGCGTGTTCGGCAAGAACGCTCGCATGTGGAGTTGCTCGCAGAGCAGGCGCCACACGCTGGGTGTGTGGTACTGACCGAGACCGGGCCAGCCTCCGTGCGACCACGCCCGGACGAGGTTGTGGTTGGCATCTCCCCCGCCTTCGGCGTCGATGTCTGGCTCACGCTCTCTGGCCTGACAGTCGGCGAAGCCCTCCGTCAGATTCTCGCTGGCATCGAGGAAGAGGGTGTGGCCGCCCGCGTCGTGCGTGTCACCCACTCGCTGGACCTCGGCATGATCGGCTGGACGGCCGCCAACCTTTCGGGCAGTGGTGTCGCACTCGGCATTCAGGGCAAGGGCACCGCGTTGATTCATCGCGCCGACCTGCCAACTCTCGCCAACCTCGAGTTGTTGAGCATGGCCCCGCTGATCGACGCCTCACGCTATCGGCTGATGGGTCGTAACGCGGCACGCAATGCCCGCGGCGAGAAGCCATCGCCCGTGCTCTTGCCCGAGTCGGGCGAGCCGATGGGACCGCGCTATCACGCGAAGGTTGTGGCTCTGATCAACCGCGAGAGCCAGTGCCTTCGCCCCGGCGACCCGCAGGAGATTGAGGTGACATGGCCGAGTTGAGATATCCCCTCGGGCAGCACAATCGTGCTGATATCCGCTCGCAGACAGGCAAGTCCGCCGACGAGCTGACCGTTGCCGACATTCGCAACGGCACGATTACGGCAGACGATGCAGCCGTCGACCCCGACACGCTCCGCCGTCAGGCCGAGTTTGCTGAACAGGGGGGCAATCCGCAGTTGGCCGACAATCTCCGGCGCGGTGCCGAGCTCGCGCTGTTCTCCGACGACGACGTCCTGCGCTTCTATGACGCTCTCCGTCCAGGTCGTTCCTCGGTTGCTGAACTCCAGGGAATTGCCGCCGAGCTCGAAGCCGGTGGTGCTGAGCGCTGTGCAGCACTCGTCCACGAGGCAATTGCGCACTACAGCCGTCGCGGGCTGATCAGCTGACGTGCTCGTCGCCGGTGTCGATGTTGGCAATGCCACGACCGAGGTAGCGTTGGCACGCCTGGTCGCGGGCCAGCCACCCGAACACCTCAGCGTCACGCGTGGACCCACGACAGGGGCCAAGGGCACCGCGGAGTCTGCGCAAGGCGTGTTGGATCTGATCGAGCGGGCCAGCCGTCGACTGGGCGAGGCGCCCACGCGGATTCTGCTGGCAGATCTCCACCCCGTCGAGACCGGGCTTCGCGCATTAGCCGCAGACAGCGAAGAAGACCTTGGTGGTGTTGGCATCGCCCGCCCGGTCAGTGCCACGCCGTCCGGCGTTGGGGCTGCGGCGGGGCAGTTGATTGATTTGGCCGAGCTTGTTGAAGATCCCTTGCCGGTGCCAGTCATTCCGATTGTTGGGTTGATCGACTTCGATGCTGCTGCGGCTGCTCTCAATGCTGCCCGCGCGGCTGGCTGGCAGATCGTGGCGATCATCGTGGCCGGCGACGATGGCGTGCTGATCGGCAATCGCGTCGATGCCGCGTTACCCATCGTCGACGAGGTGGCGGATACCGACGAGTTGCCACGAGGTGCTTGGGCTGCCGTTGAGGTGGCACCGCTTGGTGCAGCCGTTGTTCAGCTCGCCGATCCCTTGCGCCTCGCCGTCTTGCTCTCGCTCGATCCCACGCGCGCACGGGGCGCTCGCAATGCGGCCCGCGCGCTGCTCGGGCATCGCGCGGGCCGCATTGCG
>JAEMTW010000134.1 GCA_016462095.1 Thermoleophilia bacterium | reverse complement strand
CGAGGGATTCAGCGTGACGCCCGGCCCAGCGTCCAGCGCACGCTCTATCGCGACCATGGTGTGCCGACTGCTGGCTTTGCTCCTGCACGCACGGTTGACGATGCGCTCGCTGCGTACGCCGCACTCGGCCCGCGCGTGATCATCAAGCCAACCGATGGCGCTGCCCAACGCGGCGTCAGCGATGTCCAGTCGCGCGACGAGGTGCCGGCTGCCGTCGAGCATGCCATCGCCAACTCGCGCAACGGCGAGCTGATCGTCGAGGAGCACCTGAGCGGTCTCGAGTACACCGTTAATGCGTTCGTGCTGGGCGGAGTGTTCTACCCCGTCAGCGTGACGTTGCGCGAACTCGCGCCCGAGCCGGCCGTGGGTATCTGCGTTGCGCACCGCTATCCCTGTGGTCGCTCGGAGCAGGACGTCGCGACGATCATTGAGGTTGTGCGCGCTGCTGCAGCCGCGATTGGGATCGATGCCGCACCCGTCTATGCCCAGGTGCGCTTTGGTGCCACCGGCCCGCGCATGATCGAGTGTGGTGCGCGTCTTGGTGGCGGCAGCGACGCACAGCTCGCCAAGCTCGTCGTCGGGGTCGATCTGATGGAGACCGTGCTCGATGCTGCACTCGGACAGATCGGCCATGCGAGCCCCGTGCCGCAGCCAACGGCCGAGCCGTTCGGCCACTCACGCTTCGTCATCCCCGCTGCACCAGGGCGAGTGAGCCAAGCCGACCCCGGCACAGTCGGAGGCCTGCCAGGCGTGCATGACGTGGGCTTTTTCCACACTGCCGGCCAGATCGTGCCGCCGCTCTGGTCGGCCTCGGGACGACTTGGTGTGCTGCTGATGACAGCGGCGTCAGATGCCGAGCTCGATGCGCGGACCGAGGCGGCGCTCGCCGCTCTGCACGTCATCATCGAGCCCATGGAAGATGCCGAGGCAATGGCCGCGTGGACGGAGCAGTTGGAGCGCGAGCGGACGGGCAGCGCATGAGCGAGTTTTCGCCCGCCCGCTACGTCGAGCTGCTTGAGGCGATCAAGGCAGGGCGCTACCGCCTGCGCACGTTCACAGTCGAACAGCCAGCCGAGCAGATGCTGTTTCTGCGCCACGACGTTGACGTGTCGCTCGAGGACGCCGTTGCGATGGCCGAGCTTGAGCACGCGCACGACATCCGTGCGACGTACCTGCTGATGACGCGCAGCATCTTCTACAACCTTGCCTCACCCGCGGGCCTTGCTGCGGTGGCGCGGCTGCGAGAGCTCGGCCACTGGGTCGGCCACCACGCCCTGCACCCTCATGTCGACCCGACCGTCGACGTGGGCTTCGACCCGGTGATGGCGTGGCATAACCCCGAACCTGGGTATATGGCCGACGCCGTACCGGGCTGGGTCAACGTGATGGAGCCGCGTTTCACTGGCGACTTTGTCTGGACGTACCGCTCCGACTCGAACCAGACGTGGCGCCGCGGCGACCCAGTCGAAGAGCTCGCCATCGCGCGCTTCCCGTGGTTGCAGCTTTTGATCCACCCCGTCCTCTGGATGGGCGGCACGACCGGCATGCCCACAACGATTGACGCTTTCCTCGACCGCGATCGCACTCAGCGGCTCGAGCACCTGCGCGAGGACAACCTCGACCTGTGACCGAGCCGCTCACGATCCTCGTCACGGCTGTCGGCTCGCCCGGCTCGGCCGCGCTGTTGCGGGCGCTGAAGGAAAATGGCGAGCGTCCCGTGCGGCTGGTCGGTACCGACCTGCGCGAGGAGAACGTCGGCCGCTTTCATTGCGACGTCTTCACGACCGTGCCCGCGGGTTCCGACCCAGCCTTCGGCCCCGCAATTCTCGAGCTGGCCAAGCGTGAGGGCGCACGCGTCGTCTTGCCGCAGGCCTCGTTCGATCTCGCGGGACTCGCAGAGCTGCGTGCAGAATTCGAAGCCGCTGGCATCGCGCTGATCTGCTCAACGCCCGATGCCGTGCGCGCCGCCGACAGCAAGCACGCCACGCTCGCACTGTGCGAGCAGCTCGGTGTGCGCGCACCTGCCTTCCGCGTCGCCCAGGGTGGAGCTGCCGTCACGGCGGCTGCCCGCGAGCTCGGCTATCCCGACAACGACGTCTGCATGAAGCCCGTCGTGGCGGCTGGTTCGCGCGGCTTCCATGTCATCTCGGCCAACGTCGATGCCCGCCACCAGCTGCTGCACGAGCGCCCGGGTGCGATGCCGCTGCGTCTCGAAGATGTCGAGCGCATCGTTGGCGACGACACGACCGAGCTCCTGGTGATGGAGCTCGTGACCGGGCTCGAGCGCACCGTCGATGGCTACGCCGAACATGGCCGCATCGTTGTCGGCCACCCCAAGACGCGCGAGGCGATGAGGGCCGGCCTGGCGATGCGGTTCGAGACGCTAGACGCCCCCGACTTGATGCAAGTCGCAGAGACGCTCGTTGCGGGCTTTGGGCTCCACGGCTTCTTCAACCTGCAGCTGATCGGCGACGCCGTGCTCGAGATGAATCCGCGTATCTCGACGATCGTCTATCAAGACGACTTCAACTTGGCCTGGCTCGGCATCCGCCGCGCGCTTGGAGAGTTGACCGACGCGCAGGCGGCCGAGGCGCAGACACGCATCCAGCCAGGCCGTGTGGCGCTGCGCTATTTCGACCAGCTCGAGTACGACCCGAGCTAGCCGATTGCGGAAGCAAGCGCCGTGACTACGGCGACAACATCCTCATCGCTCATCGCCATGTGCACGGGCAGCGCGAAGCCGCGATCGACGATGTCCTCCGCGATGGGGGCCGACTGTCCGAGCTCGACGAGGCTCCCGATGCGCGTCATCGCATAGGAGAGGATGCCGGCGCCAATACCCTGAGCCTGCATCGCTACGACAAATGCATCGCGGTCGACGCCAGCTGGGACAACAGCACCAAAGGTCTGCTCGTTGACGGCAGCACCAGCCGGGTGCTGCTGGAACTCGATGCCAAGCGCCGGTAGCGCAGAGCGGTAGGCCGTGCAGATTTCGCGGCGCCGGCTGATCATGTCGTCGAGGCGCCCAAGCTGGACGAGGCCGATCGCGGCCTGCATCTCCGTCAGCCGCGCGTTCGGACCCGGCTCGACAAAGACACCGGGCGTGATTTGGCCATGGTTGCGGAAGACGCGGAGGCGGTCGGCGAGTGCGTCGTCGTCGGTGAGACACGCCCCACCCTCACCCGTCGTCAAGACCTTACGCGGATGAAACGAGAGGCAGGAGATAACGCCGAACGAGCCGCAAGGTTGGCCATTGAGCGTGCTGCCGATCGCGCAGGCTGCGTCCTCGATGATTGGCAGATCCGGCAGCGCCGCGGCGATCGCGGGCTGGTCGGCAGGTACGCCAAACTGGTCGATCGCAATTACGGCCGTGGTGTCGGCGCTGCGGGCCGCCGCCAGACCAAGCGCTTCGCCATTCCAGGTGCCTTGATCGATGTCGACGAGGCGCGGCGTTGCGCCGACCCAGGCGGCGACGTGTGCCGGGCTCGGCCACGACATCGCGGGCACCAAGACCTCGCCACTATCGATGCCGAGCGCGCGCAGCGCGAGCTCGAGCGCTGCCGTGCCATTGGCGACGGCGATCGCGTGCTTGCGACCGCAGCGTTCGGCCAGCCCCTGCTCAAACTCCTGGACGAGCGCGCCCGAGATCAGCATGCCGCTCTCCAGCACACGCGTGACTGCAGCGATCTCCTCCGCTCCGAGCGCGGGCTTGGCAATCGGGACGCGGATTGTCACAGGCGGAGAATACCCGGCATGGTCAGGGCCTCTCGTCGGGCTCGGGCTCGGCGGTGTCGCCTGGAGGTGCCGAGCCGCCGCGGGTACGCAGGCCGGTCACGATCGCTCGCGCCCGGGCCAGCTCGGCACGCGTCAGGAAGCCAATCGAGATGTAGCCAAGCGGAATCGCCGCCGCAACCGCGATCCGGAGCGCCAGCGCACCGGTCCCATGATCCGGGAGGAGGTACGTCGCCGCCAATGCCAGCGTGAGGATCACCGGGATCCGGGCGATCCGTCCCCATGCGTACGGCACTGGGAAGACCCGATGCTCGCGCCAGAGCATCAGTGCAAACATCGCGCCGTAGGCGATCACGAGGGACCAACCCGCGCCAGCAACTCCGAACGGTGGCACGAGGAGCAGCAGCGCGATTACCTCAATCACGGCTGCGGCTGCGACGACGACCCAGTTGAACTGGTTCGCCTTTTTGCGTCCCACGCCGATCGCCGCAATGAAGTACCCGCCGTAGAGCGGCCCTGCGATCGCGATCGGCGTAATCGCCGCGGCCGCGCCCCAGTAGGGCTCGGTCGTCAACAGCCGCAGGAACCACGGCGCGAGGAGCGCCACCGACAGCGCTGCCCAGCCCATAAACGCGAGGTAGAGCCCCATCACCGCCGCGTACGTTCGCTTGGCCTCGCCGTCGTCCTTGATTGAGTAGGCAAACGCGGGCCAGGCCAGCTGAAAGGCGTTGACGAGCAGCAACACACCCGTGCCGATGCGGAAGCCGGCGGCGAGAACGCCAAGCGTGGCCGGCGTCGAGACCGCCAGCACAATCGGCCGATTGATCAGCGTGACGGCCCACATCGCGGCACCCGCCGGCATCAGAGGCACACCAAACTTGAGCATGTCTCGCAGCAATGGTCGATCGAGACCGAAGCCGAGCCAGTGGCGCTGCTCGAAAAGAACGCCGAGGTACACGAGCGCCTGTCCGAGGTAGGCGCCGAGCAGCAGGCCGACGGGTCCCAACTGGAGGTGCACGAGAAAGATGTAGGAGAACAGCGCGGTGGCGATCAGATTGATAACCGTGCGCACGCTGAAGGCAACCGGGCGCTCCTGCACACGAAAGAGCGCACTCGTCAACTCGTAGTTGACCGACACGTAGACACCGAGTGCGATCAGCAGGACCAGGTCCTGGCCTGCACCCGGGGTCGTAAAGACAGACTGCCCGAGCCAGTTCGAGCTGAGTGCGGTGATCAACGTCCAGACCAGCGTCGTCACCTGCAGTGCCCAGAACGCGGTCTGGAAGACTCGGCGACGGCGCTCTGGATCCTCATAGTCGAAGAAGAAGCGGAAAAACGAGTTGATCAGGCCGAGTCGGGCCACGATCGCAACGGCAAGGACGATGCGCAGCGCCAGTTCCGCATCACCGAACTGAGCTGGAGTCAACTCGTTGGTGTAGAGCGGCAGAAGGACGATGCCGAGCAGCGTCGCGGCGATCGAGCCTGCGCCATAGATCGCAGACTGCTTGCCGATACGCCCCAAATTGCGTGCGACACTCATCGCTGCCCCCGCCTCATCGTCTCCCATGGTGCCACGCAGGCAGCGCGGAGGCGGACGCTAGTCGCGCTGAGAGTCGCGCGACTTGGACTTGTCCTTGTCGCCACCGTCATGCTTGGTGGGGGCAACGACGACCGGAACAACCGGTGGGGCACTGACCACCGGAGGCGTCGCGATGGTGCTCTTCGACGGCTCCGACTGCTGCGAGGCGGGCTGCTTCACTTCCGACTG
>JAEMTW010000318.1 GCA_016462095.1 Thermoleophilia bacterium | reverse complement strand
TAACGACCGCTGCCGCCCACGGCATGCCGGTCGCCCTGCATGCGATTGGCGATGCTGCGGTGCGTAATGCCCTCGATGCGCTGGAGGCGACGCGACCGGCCTGGCTCGAGTTGGCGGAGGAGCGACCACCGCGCATCGAACACGCCCAGCTCGTGCACCCCGACGACCTCGCTCGGTTTGCCGCGCTCGGTGTGGTGGCTTCGATGCAGCCCACTCATGCTGCCGAGGACCGCGCCAACGCCGAAACCGCCTGGGGCGACCGCTGCGATGGTGCCTATGCCTGGCGTTCGCTCCACGACGCGGGTGCCACGTTGATCTTTGGGTCTGATGCCCCAATCTCGCCACTCAACCCGCTTGCTGCCATCTGCGCTGCAACCAGTGCCCCACTGACGCCTGGCCAGCAGGTTGACGCGGCCACCGCGTTGGCCGCGATCACGACGCTGCCCTCTCACATAGCTGGCCTTGCCCGCACAGTTGGTCGTCTTGCGCCAGGTCGCGCAGCCGATCTGGTCGTACTTGACGCCGACCCGCACGAGGTGGCACCCGAGGAGATTGCCTCGATCAACGTCGTTGCGACGATGGTTGGTGGCCGCTGGGTCTATGGCCGCCCACCCTGGTGAGGCTCGCCCCCGCGTATCGCGAACTCTTGGCGCCGGGTCGTCGTTGGTTGCTCGCCGCCGCGGGCGGAGCGTCGTTTGTTGCGGCCTCGGACGTGCTGCTGATCGCCACTGCGCTCCCGAGCGCGGCTCGCGACCTTGGCGGCCTCGACCGCTACGCGCTCGTCGTCGGCTGTTACGCCGCCGCCCTCGCCGTCGGCCTGCCAATCAGTGGTGCAGTGATCGACCGCTATGGCGCGTGGCACTCGCTCGTCTTCGGGTGTGCCCTGTTCGCAGTCGCTGGCGTACTTGCTCCGCTTGCTCCCTCGATGGATGCGCTGGCCGTCCTGCGCGTGGCCCAAGGATTTGCGGCTGGCTTCTTGCTCGCCGTCCCACTCTCGGTCGTGGTCCAGCGGATTCCTGAGCACCTCCAAAAATCGGCCTACGCGCTGAGCAACTCGGTCTGGGCCTTAGCGGCTCTGGCGGGCCCCGTCCTTGGTGCAGTGCTGACCGACCTCTTCTCGTGGCGCGCCGCTTTTATCGTCCCGGTTCTAATGACTGTCGTTGTCGCGTACGCCGGCTATCGCGGGCTCCGCGACGATTCGGTGCGGCCGGCAGATCCACACGCCCGGATCCATCCCCTCGGACCGCTGCTGCTTGGCGCAACGGTCGCGGCGCTCCTCCTCGAACCGCGCTTGGCGATCGTGCCCGCGATCGGATTTGTGGTGTCCGAGTGGCGCTCGCCCGAACCCGTCTTTCCGCGAACCCGCGCCGGGCGCGGTATCGCCATTCTCTGTGGTGCGACCGGGGTGGCCTTCACCGGCGCCGATGGCCTGCTCCCCCTCGGCCTGCAGGTGGGTCTCGGCTGGCCCATCCTCTTGGCGGCGGTTCCACTGATCTTCACGACCGTCGCTTGGGCCTCGGGCTCATTCGCCAGCGCCCGTGTGACGCTCAGCAATCGCAGCCAGC
>JAEMTW010000006.1:16104-21329 GCA_016462095.1 Thermoleophilia bacterium | reverse complement strand
GACACCACATCCGCGCGGTTGTCATGTCCTCCCCCCAGTCACCGCCGCGCCTACCCCAGCGCAGATCGTCGTACAGGCTTGTCGCCAAGTACCTAGCTCGGCTCGATCGCGACGATCAGCGCGCCCGCGTCGATAAAGGCGCCCTGCTCGACGCCCAATTCGGCGACGGTGCCAGCAAACGGCGCCTCAAGGCGGTGCTCCATCTTCATCGCCTCGAGCACGGCGATTAGCTCGCCCTCGGCGACCTGCTGGCCGGCGGTGACAGCGAGCGAGAGCACGATGCCCGGCATCGGCGCGATTAGGCGCCCATCGCCGCTGCCAGCGACGGCGGTCCAGTCGGGCGACTGTGGCACCGGGAAGCGCGCGGTCGTTGCTGTGCCGAGGCGCCACGCTCCGGCGAAGGCGCCGCTCGGTGCGCGTCGCGTGCTGAGCGGCGGGTGGTCTTCGAGAAATGCGGTGGTGGCTGTGCCGGCGAGCACTTCGGGCTGGCGCACGAGCCAGCGGAGGAACGGCAGGTTGGTGATGACGCCCGCCACGCGCGTTGTGTCGAGTGCGGTGGTGAGGCGTTCGAGTGCCTCGTCACGCGTCTCGCCGTGGGCAATCAGCTTGGCGATCATCGGGTCGTAGCCCGTTGGCACCTGGTCGCCTGCCGCGATGCCGAGGTCGCTGCGGATGTCAGCGGGCAGCTCGAGCTCGCGGACACGGCCCACGCGAGGCAGGAAGGTCAGTGGGTCTTCGGCGTACAGGCGCACCTCGATCGCATGGCCGCTCGGCGTCGGGGCAGCAGGCACGTGGCCGCCGTCGGCGATGCGGATCATCTCGGCGATCAGATCAACGCCCGTCACCAGCTCGGTCACCGGGTGCTCGACCTGAATGCGGGCGTTGAGCTCGAGGAACCAGATCTCATCGCCGCTGACGAGAAACTCAGCCGTGCCAGCACCGCAATAGTTGGCGGCGTGAGCGAAGGCAATCGCGGCCGCGTCGAGCCGTGCGCGCAGCGCTTCGTCGACGATCGGCGAGGGGCTCTCTTCGAGCACCTTCTGATGGCGACGTTGGATCGAACAGTCGCGCTCGCCCAGCGAGATGACACCGCCGTGGAAGTCGGCGAGCAGTTGGATCTCGACGTGATGCGGGCGCTCGACGAGGCGCTCGGCATAGACGCGCCCGTCACCAAACGCCGTCTCGGCCTCGCGCGCTGCCGCCGCCGTGGCCTCCTCAAGTTCGTCGGCCGAACGGACGATGCGCATCCCGCGTCCGCCGCCACCGGCCGCCGCCTTGATCAGCAGCGGATAGCCAACCGTTGCAGGATCGCCCTGTGGGAGCACAGGCACGCCAGCGGCCTCGGCAATCGCCTTGGCCTCCAGCTTGTCGCCGGCGCGCTCGAGCACATCGGGGCTGGGGCCAATCCAGATCACACCAGCCGCCTCGACCGCACGGGCCGCGTCGGCGCGCTCCGACAAAAAGCCATAGCCCGGGTGCACCGCGTCGGCACCGCTCTCGCGCGCGGCCGTGGCGATTGCGTCGGCGTCGAGGTACGAGGCGATCTCGACCACGCGATCACAGGCACGCGTGTGGAAGGCGTCGCGGTCGTCGGGCGCCTGCACCGCGATCGACTCGATGCCGAGCTCGCGACAGGTTCGGGCGATGCGGGCGGCGATCTCGCCGCGGTTGGCGATCAGGATCGAGCGGATCGCCACGGTGGATCTTCTCGCGCAAGGAATGCCTGGAGGCCAGCCTGGCCCTCGGCGGAGGCGCGCACCTCGCTGATCAACCGGGCGAGCTCCTCGTTCGACGGGCGCTCGCGCACCAGCTGCTTCGTAATTCGCACAGCGTTCGGGCCAACCGTCAGCAGCGTCTCAACCAGCCGCTCGGCCTCTGCTGCAGCGTCGTCCGCGACGACACTGACCAGGCCAATGCGCTGCGCCTCAGCCGCATCGAACAGCTCGGCGGTCAGCAGATAGCGCCGCGCAGCTGTCGTACCGATGCGGTCGATCACGTACGGCGAGATCGTGGCGGGGATCAGACCGATCCGCACCTCAGTAAAGCCAAACATGGTGTCGGTCTGGGCGACGGCGATATCGACCGTGGCCACCAGTCCGGCGCCACCACCGAGGGCATGGCCATGGACGGCCGCGACGACCGGGGCCGGGCAGGCGTCGATCGTCGCAAAGAGGGTGGCGAGGCGCAGGCCCTCGACACGGTTCGCCTCGGCGTCAAGGTCGACGCTGGCTCGCATCCAATCGAGATCGGCACCGGCGCTAAAGCTGGGGCCCTCACCCGACAAGAGCACGACACGAGCGTCGCCGACGTCGGCAAAAGCGGCCGTCAGCTGGTCGATCGTCGCCGCATCAAAGGCATTGCGCCGGTCGGGGCGGGTCAGGGTTACGCGCAGGACGTCGCCGTCACGGGTGGTGGAGACAGCATTGCTCATCGCTACATCCGGAAGACACCGAAGCTGGCGTCGGGCACGGGAGCGCTGCCGGCGGCAGCGATGCCGAGTGCGAGGACCCGACGCGTGTCGCGCGGGTCGATCAGGCCGTCATCCCAGAGGCGCGCGGTCGAGAAGTACGCGTCGCTCTCGTCTTCGAGTCGTACGCGAGCCTCCTCAGCGGCGTCGCTACCGACCTGAGCCAGCACGAGGGCTGCCTGCTCGGCCCCCATCACGCCCGTGCGCGCGTTCGGCCAAGCCCAGAGCTGGCGGGGCTGGAAGGCGCGGCCACACATGCCGTAGTTGCCCGCGCCGAAGGAGCCACCGATGATGACGGTGAACTTCGGTACCTGCGCACACGACACGGCCGTCACGAGCTTCGCACCATCCTTGGCAATGCCACCATGCTCGGCACGTGTACCGACCATAAAGCCCGTGATGTTCTGCAGGAAGACGAGCGGCAACTTGCGCTGGCAGGCGAGCTCGACGAAGTGCGCGCCCTTGAGCGCGGCAGCCGAGACGAGCACGCCATTGTTGGCAAGAATCGCAACCGGCTGGCCCTCGACCGAGCCGAAGCCGCAGACCAGCGTCTCGCCATAGTCGCGCTTGAACTCGTGGAAGCGGCTGCCATCGACGATGCGGCCGATGACTTCGCGCACGTCGTAGGGCACGCGGTAGTCGACGGGGACGATGCCAAGCAGGTCTTCGGGGTCGTGCAGCGGGTCTTCGGCGGCGTCGACGAGCCAGGTTGGGGTGGGTGCAGGACCGAGCGTGCGAACCGCCTCGCGCACCAGTGCAAGCGCGTGCTCGTCGTCGATTGCCTCGTGGTCGGCAACGCCGGAGATACGGGTGTGGACTGCGCTACCGCCGAGGTCCTCGGCAGTCACCTCTTCACCGGTCGCGGCCTTCACGAGCGGTGGTCCGCCCAGGAAGATCGTGCCAGTGCCCTTGACGATGATCGTCTCGTCGCTCATCGCCGGCACGTAGGCACCACCGGCGGTGCACGAGCCCATCACCGCGGCGATCTGCGGGATACCAGCCTGTGACATGCGTGCCTGGTTATAGAAGATGCGGCCAAAGTGATCGCGGTCGGGAAAGACGTCGGCCTGCATTGGCAGAAAGGCGCCGCCCGAATCGACCAGATAGATGCATGGCAGCCGGTTCTCGAGCGCGACCTCCTGCGCTCGCAGATGCTTCTTGACCGTCAGCGGGTAGTACGTGCCGCCCTTGACTGTCGCGTCGTTCGCCACGATCACACAGGCGCGCCCCTCAACGACACCGATCCCGGTGATGATGCCGGCGGACGGTACGACGCCGTCGTACTGGTCCCAGGCGGCGAGCGCGCCGAGTTCGAGGAAGGCGCCATCGGGGTCGACAAGGCGGTCGATGCGCTCGCGTGCCAGCAGCTTGCCGCGGGCTGCGTGCTTCGCACGAGCAGCCTCGGAGCCACCGGCTGCAATGGTCGCGCGGCGCTCGGCCAAGAGCGCAATCAGCTCGGCCATCTCGGCAGTCCGGGCACCAAACTGATCGCTGTTGCGATCGACGTGAGTAGGAAGGATCGCCATCGACGGTTCTCGTGAAGTCTACGGCTATCTTGAACTGGCTGGCGACACGAACGGAACGGGTAGCATCGTGGCGTGAGCAGTACGCCTGAGACCTGCGACGTCGTGGTGATTGGTGCCGGCGTGGCCGGGCTCGCGGCCGCGTGGGACCTCAAGGATCGCGATGTGATCGTGCTCGAGTCGACCGATCGTGTTGGCGGTCGGTTGATGTCGATTCCGCGGGGCGAACATTGGCTCAACCTTGGTGCGCATGTCTTTGCCGGTGAAGACTCGGCCGTTGGGCGACTGGTCACCGAGACCGGCGCCCACGCCGTTGATATTCCCGGCACGCTGACGGGCGTCTCCTACGGGGGCAAGCTCGTCGCCAATGGCCGCGTCGAGACCTACCCCTTTCGCCTGCCGATCTCGTGGCGCGGCAAGCTGGAGTTCATGCGCGCTGGCCTCAAGCTGCGTCGCTATGTCGCTCAGTACGCGAAGGTCGTACAGCCACTGCCGAACGAGACGTTGCCGGAGCGCCAGGCGCGGATGCTCAACTTTATGGACGACGAATCGGCGATGGACGTGCTCGGGCCGCTCTCGCCCGAGGTTGATGCCTTCTTCCGTTGTACCTTGACCCGCGGGACGGGCGAGCCAGAGGAGATCGCGGCGGGCTATGGCCTCGGCTACTTCCACATGGTCTGGGACAAGACTGGTGGCCTCGCCCGCAACATCGTGGGTGGAACCCAGACGCTGATGGACGCGCTTGCTGCGCCACTTGGCACGCGGGTGCGCTCGGGTGCGAAGGTGACGCGCGTCGTGCAGGATGCGACGGGCGTCACGGTCGAGTACGTCCAGGACGGCGAGCCGCGCACGCTGCGCGCAAAGACTGCCGTCGTTGCAACACAGGCGTTCGTGACGCGCGAGATCGTCGAGGGGCTGCCGGCAGACATGGTCGAGGCCATGCACGAGTTGCGCTACGGGCCGAATGTCTGCGCGGCATTTTTGACCGACGAAGAGGGGCCACAGCGTTGGGACGATGTCTATGCGATTGCCACTCCAGGTCGCTCGATCACGATGCTGTTCAACATGGACAACGCCGTGCGAGCCACTGGTGCCCCACGCGCCAAGGGCACCAGTTTCATGGTCTACGCCGTTGCGAATCTTGGCAAGGAGGCGCTGGCGCTGCCCGACGGCGAGGTGCTCAACCGCTATCAGCGCGATCTCGAGGAGGTGCTGCCCGAGGTCAAGGGGCACAT
>JAEMTW010000006.1:14810-16004 GCA_016462095.1 Thermoleophilia bacterium | reverse complement strand
CTCAACTTCTTGCGTGCCGGTGCCCGCGTCGTGATTACCGCCTCGTATCAGGCCAGCTATGAGTCGTTCGCGACGGCTGGCTTGCCCGCTTCTGATGCAGATTTTCTGTTGGCCTCGAGCGTGACGCTCGCGCAAGCAGCACGCGCGACGTGGCAGAGCGAGCAGCCCACTGCCCCACCGACGCTGGTCGCTGCGTCGCTTGGTCCGTATGGGGCGATGCTGGCTGGTGGGCAGGAGTACACGGGTGATTACGACGGCGCGGACCTTCAGCAGCTCAAGCGCTTTCATCGCCCGCGCATGACCGCCTTGCTTGGGGCCGATCCGGACCTCTTGGCGTGGGAGACAATTCCGAATCTGCTCGAGGCCGAGGCGATCGCTGCGCTACAAACCGAGTTTGATGGCCCTACTGGGTGGGTCTCGTTTCAATGCCGCGACGCGAGCCGGCTCGCCGATGGTTCCACGATCGAAGAGGCAGTGCGGCTGGTCGCGAAAGCGCCGGGCGTTGAGGCCGTGGGCTTCAATTGCACGGCACCCGAGCATGCCCTCGAGTTGATCGAGCGAATTCGGGGCGCGGCACCAAAGCTCGCGATCGTGGTCTATCCAAACGACGGTCGCGTCTGGGATGGCCTGCGGCGCGAGTGGGCCACGGGTGGCGCTGGCGGCTTTCCCGACGACGTCGTGCGCTCGTGGGCTGCGGCCGGCGCCGACCTGATCGGCGGCTGCTGTGGCGTCACCCCTGCGGGCGTCACCGCAATCGCCCACGCCTTGCGCTCCTAACGCAACGCGTGGATCAACTTTGCTTTGGGGTCAGACCCCAAAGCAAAGTTGATTTCCGACTACGCTGGTCTCATGGAGCAACTTTGCTTTAGGGTCTGACCCCAAAGCAAAGTTGATTTCCGACTACGCTGATCTGATGGAACGAGAGCAGCACGACGTCATCGTGATCGGAGCTGGCATCGCCGGACTGAGTGCCGCGTGGGATCTGCGTGATCGCGACGTGGTTGTGCTCGAGCGTGGCGACCGGGTTGGCGGGCGTATTCGGTCGGAGACGCGCGGTGTGCATTGGCTCAACCTTGGCGCCCACGTCTATGGGGGCGACGATTCGGCTGTTGGGCGGCTGCTGACAGAGACCGGCATCGTCGGTGGCGACATCCCCGGTGTCCTGACTGCCGTTTCGTACAAGGGGCGCCTCGT
>JAEMTW010000006.1:1447-14710 GCA_016462095.1 Thermoleophilia bacterium | reverse complement strand
ACGCGCGGCACGGGCGAGCCCGAGCAGATCGCCGCGGGCTATGGCGTCGGGTACTTCCACCTTGCCTGGAACAAAGAAGACGGTCTCGGCCGCAATATCGTTGGCGGCCCGCAGCTGCTAATCGACAAGCTTGCGTCGCCCCATGGTGAGCGCATCCGACTTGGTGTCTCCGTCCAGTCGGTCACGCAGGATGCTGACGGAGTCACTGTCGAGTGCATCGACAACGGTACGCCGAGCACGCTTCACGCCAAGGCCGTCATCGTGACGACCCCGTCGCATATCGCCGCCGAGATCGTGCAAGGCCTGCCGAGCGAGGTCGATGCTGCGCTGCGCGCGGTCACCTACGGACCGATGATCTCGGCCGCCTTTCTGACGGACGAGGAGGGCCCGCAGCGCTGGGATGGCATCTACGCGATTGCGACGCCGGGTCGGGCGACTTCGATGCTGTTCAACATGGACAACGTGATGCGCTCACGCATCGAGGGCCGCCCGGCCGGGTCGAGCTTTATGTCGTACTCCTCGGCGAACCTCGCGCGGAAGATCGCCGGGCAGAGTGACGAGGAGATTCTCGACCTCTATCAGGGCGAACTCGAAACGGTCTTCCCCGAGTTGCGCGGCCATGTCGTGGAGCGCCAACTTCACCGTGTCGACCCAGGCATTCCCTTCCCTTTCGTTGGGAGGGCAAAGATTCAGCCAGCCTTGATGCAGCCGCTCGGTCGCATCTACCTCGCGGGCGACTACCTCGGCACGTGGTACGCGGATACGTCCGTGTGGACGGCCCGCGCGGCCGCCGCAGCTGCCGCGCTGCAGACGTAACCCGATTGGGCGACTGGTAACGAGGGGGGACACCACATCCGCGCGGTTGTGGTGTCCCCCCTGTGGGAACCACAATCCAAGGTCACGCGCGTTCCTGGGGGGACACCACAACCGCGCGGATGTGGTGTCCCCCCAGGAGTCCTACAGGTTGTTGGTGTCGTCGATGACGCGGCCGATCGTGTCGAACTTCGCGCGGTTCTTACTCCTCAGGATGAGGGCATACGCGAGGGCCACGATGATCAAAATCACCGCGATCGGAGCGATCGCTGACGCGTACGAGATCGTGCCGGCCAGGGTGTCGATGTTCTTGAAGAGCAAGAAGATCGCGAAGGCCTGTCCGAGGATCGCAATGATCGGGCAGATCATCGTGGTGATGACATTGCCCTTACGACCATTCTTACGGAAGTACACGATAATCGCGAGTGCACAGAGAGCCTGAATCGCGAGGATCCAGACCACGCCTTGCACGGCCATCATCGTGTAGATGCGCACGTACGCGGTATCGAAGGCCTTGTCGAAGCCGAAGCCCGAGAAGACACCCCAGATCAGCATGATCACGAGTGCAATGACCATCGCCGTGACGTTGGCGACGTGTGGGACCTTGTGCTTGTTGTGCGTGCTACCAAGCGCCTTCGGCAGAATGCCCTCGCGGCCCATCGCGTAGAAGTACCGCATCGCCACGTTGTGGAACGCCATCGCGCAGGCGAATGATCCGGTCAGGATGAGGATCTGCATAATCGTGGCGAGCCAAGGTGTGCCGAAGGCCTCCATCGCGACGAAAAACGGTCCGGCAGGATCTTGAGCGGCCGTCACGACCTGATCCTTCGGGAAAGCCGACTCGAATGCGACGGCGGTGATGACGTACCCGACACCAAGTCCGATCACCGCGATCATCGTGGCGCGGACCACGTTGCGCTTCGGATTTCTCGATTCTTCAGCATAGTTCGGGATTGCCTCAAAACCGACCCACGACCAGAAGGCCAAGAAGACGCCCACGCCAGCCGCTAGGCCGACGCCAGGATTGGTCAGCTTGGTCAGGTCGATCGAGTCGTAGGCAATGCCGGTCGTGCTGCCTCCCTGTCCAAACACGAGCACGTCAAAGATCACCAAGATGACGATCTCGCCGACGAGTGCAGCGCCGAGAATCTTGACCGACAACGCCACATCAAACCAGCAGAGAATCGTGATCAGTACTGACGCGATGACGGCCGGCAAGACCCACGGGATCTCCCAACCAAACCATGAGTTGAAGTTCGTTGAGAAGAAGTACGCAAAACCGCCGAGCAGCGAGATCTCGAACAGTGCGTACGCCACCACGCCACAGATACCTGTGGCGAGGCCGAGCGCTTGGCCGAGGCCGTGCGAGATAAACGAGTAGAAGCCGCCGGCTGCACTAATTTCCTTGGCCATCGCGACATACCCGATCGAGAAGATCGTCAGGATGATCGCGGCGAACAGGAAGGCGGCGGGCGTGTAGTAGCCCGTGCCGAAGCCAGTGGCGAACGGTACGTTGAACAGCATGGCTGAGATCGGCGCGGCACCGGTGACGGCGACGAAGATCACGCCCATTAGTCCGATTGCGCCGGGCTTCAGGCGCCCAGCCTCTGTCTCACTAATCGAGACTGTCTCGATTGTGCCCTGCCGACCAACGCCCACGTCGTGGTGGTGATCCGACATCGCGTCCTCCTTGTGCTCTCCAATACCGGGGGATACCGGTCTCCTCAAACTTGATTGAACCAGATCGATCGGTCGTATCTGTGCGTTATGTGACAAAGACGGCGTCGGGCACGAAGCACCCGACCATCCACATCGGCGCGTCCACCACCTCGGTGATCTTGAGGTCGCCCGCGAGTGAGCAGAGGATGTAGGCGTCCTCGCGGGAGAGGCCGCGTTCGCGCACGAGATGGTCGATCATGGCGCGCACTGCGCTGCGCGAGGCCTCCATCAGATCGGTCTCGACACCGGTCGTTGCAAACCAGCCGCCAGCGTCGACGCGGGATGTCAGCGAGCCAGCGGGACGCCGCAGCTGCGGTGCCGGAATCGTCATGCCCTTGACGACATCGACACGCAACGTGGTCGTCATCGCGCACTCAATGCCCGAGATCGCGACCTCACCATCGCCCTGGGCGGCATGCGCATCGCCGAGCGAAATCAGTCCACCTTCAACGCCGACCGGGAGATAGAGCGTGGTGCCAGCGGTTAGGTGTCGGCAATCGATGTTGCCGCCGCCGGCATGCGGTGGTGGGATTGGCACATCGTGCATGCCAGCACCGGGCACGCCGGTCGAGCCACAGAATGGCTCGATCGGAATGCGCACACCCGGGCAGAGCTCGGTGGTGTCGCCGTCGGCGAGGTCGAAGATCCGCAAGACGGGTTCGGTAAATTCGCCGGGTGGCAAGAGGCCAAAGCCAGGGATAATGCAGGCCCAGCCCCAGTCGGGCAGGTCGAAACCGACGATCTCGATCGCGACTGCATCGCCCGGCTCGGCACCCGCCACGTGGATGGGGCCCGCAAGCGGGTAGATCAGATCGAAGTCGACGTCGAGCAGCGCGCTGGCGGGCGAATCGCGTTGGATCTGCCCGGCAGCAAAATCGTCGGTCTCGGCGACCACCAGATCGCCAGGCTGGGCGAAGACCACGGGCGGGATCGCGACGTCCCAACGACGGTGCGTTGGTGCGCTGCGTGGGATCCGGTGCTCGGCCACGGGTGCTAGCCGACGACTTGGATCGTGCTGGCAATCCCAGCGGGCGAGTCTGCACCAGCCGGGGTGCGCACGACGATCTGGACGCGGTCGGAGCGAAAGAGGTCGTGGGAGTGCTCGAAGGGCTTGCCGTCGCGGTCCCAGGCGGTGCGGATGATCGCGACGAGTGGGGTCGAGCGGCGGACCTCGAGGATTTTGGACTCCTTCGCACCTGCGCCAACGATCTGAATCCGCTCGACGGCCTCGCCGGGCTTGACGGCGTACTCGGACTGCAGCAGCTCGTAGAGCGAGCCACCGAGCGAGTTGTCGAGCAGGCCCGCGAAGCGCCCGGCGGGGAACTGCGCGCGCTCGAGCGAGATCGGCTCACCATCGGCGAGACGGACGCGCACGATCTCGAGCACCAACGCACCAAGGGGGATCGCCAGCGCCTCGGCCGTCTCGGCATCGGCCTCGATCGTGGCCGTCGAGAGCACGCGTGCATCGGCCGAGAAGCCCTGCCGGCGCAGGTAGGCCGGCAGCCCCGCGAGGCTGGTTAGGTCGCGCTCGACCTTGCGGGCAGCGACAAACGTGCCACCTGTCCGTCCCGGCGCACGTCGCACAGCACCTATCGTCTCGAGCGCATCGAGCGCGGCACGGAGCGTCGTGCGACTGACGGCGTAGTGCTCCGCCAAATCGCGCTCGCCCCCCAGGCGTTCGCCGGCCGCAAGTTGTCCACTGGCGATCTCGTCGAGAATGCGATCACGCACGGCGACGGCTGCCGGTCCAATCCGACCCGCTCCGTCACCAGCCGTGGGAGTGCGGCTCAGATCGCCTCCATCGCAGAGGGAGCCTCGGGCAGCGTCTGGCCGCCGTCGACGACGATCGTCTGGCCGGTAATGAACTTCGCCTCATCGGTCGCGAGGAACAATGCGGCGTACCCGATGTCTTCGAGGTCCCCAAGCTTGCCGAGCGGGATCGAGGCGGCGGCCGAGTCGAGGTACTCCTGGCCGAGACCTACGAGGCCATCCGTCATGACGTTGCCCGGCAGCACCGCGTTGATCGTGATTTTCTTCGGCGCCAGTTCCATTGCGGCGGTGCGCATAAAGCCAAGCTGGCCGGCCTTGGTGGCGGCGTAATGCGAGAGTGCGGGGATTGCCGTCAGCGGGCCCGTGATCGACGACGTCAGTACGACGCGTCCATGGCCCGACTTGGCGAGCGCGGAGATCGCGTGCGTGACGGTCAGGATGTTGCCCTTGAGGTTCGTGTTGATGATCTGATCGAGCGCCTCTTCGGTCATGTCTTCGAGCCGGCATTCTGGAAACACGCCGGCGTTGGCGCAGACAATGTCGAGGCCACCGTGGCGGCGGACCGTCTCTTCGACAACGTATTTGCAGTCGGCAGCAACTCCGACGTCGCCCTTCACGTAGGAGGTTTCGCCGCCGAGCGTTGCGACGGCGGCAGCGCCGGTCGCCTCGTCGCGTCCCGAGACTACGACCTTGCAGCCGGCCTCCACAAACACCTTCGCGATGCCAAGGCCGATGCCCTTGGTGCCACCGGTGACAAGGACGCTGCGGCCCTCAAGCGAGTTAAACATCTTCGACATCAGATGACCTCCAGGTCAGGCGTACTGCGAGAGATAGGTTTCTGCAAGCGGACAGGTAGCGACAGTAAAGCCCGCACCGAGCTCTTGCGCTTCGGTGGCATGGGCAAAGTGCGAGCCAATCCAGCAGACGAGCATCAGGCGACGGAGCATGACGAACGTGTCGAGCTCGGCCTCGTCCTCGGCACTCAGTGTGCCTGCCGAGCGGTAGCCCTCGAGCCACGAGGCACGCCACTCGGGCACCATCGGGTGGTCTTCGATAAACGAGATCGTCGTCGCGAAGTCGTACATAAACCAGCCGTTGCCACAGTCGTCAAAGTCGATCGCGCGCACGTCGCTACCGAGCACGAGCACGTTGGCTGGCCGCATGTCGGCGTGGATCAGGCCGTAGCGCTCGGGGCCCTTACCATAGGCCTGCAGTCGTCGATCAATAACATCGACGGTGCGCTGGAACAGATCGCGGGTTGCATCGTCAAGGCCAACAGCATCCTGCCAAGGCCCCCAGTGTCCATTGGAACCGAGCGTTGTCTCGAAATCCCAAGCAAAGCGCGTGAAGTCGGTGGGGCTCTGCCACGCGTGAGAGTGCGCGTGCATCCCCGCGCTCATCGCGCCAAGCGTGTGGTAGACCGGCACGAGGTCCTGGTCGGGATCAGGCGGCGCGCCGTCCTCCCACGCAAACAGCACCACGCTGCGTTCGGGCAAGGCGTCGGTTGCGAGCCGGATGACGCGCTCGCCTGACTTGGCGGGGAGCGCGGTGACGGTGCCAACGACGGCATCGTGTTGCAGGGCATCGATCCAGAGCAGTTCGGAGACGATCTCCTGAGTCGTGTGGTACCCAATCCGATGAACGCGGAGCGCGTAGGCGATGTCCGAGTCGGGGTCCTCGACGCGGTACGTCCAGTTCTCGGAGAGGTTGACGAGGCGCAGCGTCGAGCGCGGCGAAATGTCGTACTGGGCGAGCGCCGCCTGAGCGAGCCGATCGACCTCTGCTTGTTCCACGACCTCCGCCATGGTCTCCTCCCTCCTCAGGTGCAGGAGTATATGCACTTCCTGGGGGTTCAGCTTTGCTTTGGGGTCTGACCCCAAAGCAAAGCTGATCCCGACTACTTCTGCTCGCGGCCGATGACCGCTTCCAACACGCGGGTGATCTCGTCGCGTGCCTTGATGATGCTCTCGGTCTTGCCGCTCATGTAGATGCGACCGGTTGCGCCGATCATTGCGATATCGACAACCGTCACGTCGGGCGCAACGCGCTCGGCCTCATTGGCAGCCATCGCGGCGAACAGTGCTGGCGTCATTTCGTAGACCAGCAGCGTCTCGCCTGGCAGCACCATCGAGGCCTGCCGGTTGCGATTGACGATCACCGCGTGCTGGTCGGTGATGTTCTCGATGATGTCCGAGTAGAGGATCCGTGGCTTCAACTGGTGGGAAGGCTCGGCGTTGATCCCCTTCAGGATCGCCTCACCCGCTCGCTCGACGGCCGCGGCATCCTTGGCGTGCAATTCGAGGACGCCGAATTGGCGCTCGACGAAGAGGATGCCGGGCTCGACCTCGGGCACGGCCTTCAGTGCGAGGTCGATCACACGCTCGATGGCTAGACCAGGGGCGACCTCAACGATCAGGGCGTGTTCGCCCTCCATCGGTGGGTAGCCTCGAGCCCGCGTCGGTGTTCCCATGTACGCCGCAAACTGCGGACGCAGTTGCGGGATTGGGAGATAGACGCGCAGTTCGATTTCTGGTCCAGCCATCGTGTGTGTTCCTACTTGCCCGCGGTGAAGTGCTTGCCGAGCTCGGCATGCGGACGGGGGATGACGTGGACGGAGACGAGCTCGCCAACAGTTGCGGCGGTCTCTGCTCCGGCCTCCGTGGCAGCCTTGACGGCTCCGACGTCGCCCTGGATGACGACGGCCACGAGGCCGTCACCAACCTCTTCGCGACCAACGATGGTGACGTTGGCAGCCTTGACCATGGCGTCCGCGGCGGCGAGTGCTGCGACGTACCCCTTGGTCTCGATCATTCCTAGTGCTTCGGACATTAGATCCCTCCTTGGATCGACGTACTGAACAGGTTTTGGGTCAGGTGGTGAATCGGGTGGTGGACTAGCTGGTGGAATCGATCAGCCCGACGATCAGGGCATCAATCGGTGGGTGGGCCGGCGCAAAGCGCGCCGCCGCAACAGATCCGGTGGCAACGAGGACCCGCTCGCCAACCCCCGATCCGAGAATGTCGAAGGCGACGAGCGAACCGCCCGCCTCCAGTTCGACTTCGAGAAACGCGCCGTGCGGCATGTCGTCAACGTGCTTGGTGGACCACACGGATCCGGTCACAGTGCCTTTCAGCATGCTGCCTCCCTCTGGATGGTGACGCCGAGCGCGCGTGCGCGATCGCGCCCCAACGGTGTGAGTACTGCTTTCGGTCCGAGCACGAGCGCGGACCCTTCGGCGGCGGCGCGCTCGATGACCCGTTCGGTCACCGCGCCCCGGTCGATGCGATGAGAGCCCCCGGCGGCGGGCGCCGGTGAGCTCGAGGCGGCCGAGGCCGACAGTGAAAAGCGGACGCGGCCTGCCAGGACGGCGGCGCGCTCGCTGGGGTGCTCGAGGCGACGGGCGAGCGAGCGCACGAAGGCGTCAAGGTCGCGGTCGTCCTTGATGCGCACATGCTCGGTACCAGCAGCGGCCGGGGCCACCGCGGGAGCGGGAGCGGTGCCGCCGGCGGGATCGGGGGCCTGCTGCGAGGGGTGCCACGTGCTCGGGCGCAGCGTCTGCGCGACGGGCGGTGCGGGCACCTGGGCGACGGGCGCACTTGCGTGGTCACGCAGCATGTCGGGGAGCAGCTCGGCGAGCGCGGTCTTCAACGCGGCGTGCATCTCGCCGGTCCCATTGACGGGTGCGTCGCTCACGCGATTGCCTCCAGTGCGGCGACGGCGGCTTCGCCCGCAGCGCGGACGTTGGCCTCTTCGCCCGACAGGTAGACGCGGCCTGTGGCACCGATCATGCGGTAGTCGATCACCTTGATGTCGGCAGCCTTCTCGGCCTCGTTCGTCGCGAGGATCGCGTACGACGCTGGCTGGCACTCGAGCACGAAGAGCGATTCGCCGGGCAGCAGCATCGAGCCAATCTTGTTGCGATTGATCAGGAAAGCGTGCTGGCCATCGACGCGCGAGATGACCTTCTTGGCGAGGATCTTCGGCTTGATCGTGTCCTGACCGGAGACATCGAGTGCATCGAGGACGGCGCTGGTGGCCGAGCGAATCGCAGCCGGCGAGAGCGAGTGCATCTCGAGGTAGCCGAACTGGCGCTCGACGAAGAGGATGCCGGCGTCGACACGGTCGTGCTTGAGCGCGACGTCGGTCAGTGCCTCGATGTCCAGGCCCGGTGCAACCTCGATGATCTGCGCGGCCATGCCAGCGCGCGGCAGGCGTCCCTTGATCCACGAGCCGAGATAACACATCGTCTGCGGCTGCAGTTGGTCGAGGTAGATGCAGGAGCGGAGCTCGACGGCGGTTGCATTGCTCACTGGCGGGTCAGCTCCT
The DNA here is from genome assembly GCA_016462095.1 of Thermoleophilia bacterium. Lineage (GTDB taxonomy): Bacteria > Actinomycetota > Thermoleophilia > Gaiellales > F1-60-MAGs149 > F1-60-MAGs149. Next base: position 6,082 of record JAEMTW010000006.1, on the reverse strand, counting down.
TGAGCTCTTCGAGGATGACCTTGCGGATCTCCTCGCGAAGCGGGTCAGTTTCGGGTGGTGCGGGCACGGTCTCGTGGGGTGCAGAGACAGCGGAGGTCGTGGCATCGAGGACCCACGGCTCGAGGCCGGTAAAGTCGTCGAAGGGCACGGAGGCATCGGCGTTATAGGCGACGCGCATCAGGTTGATCAGGTGCCGCGGCTCGAGGTTCTCGCCGACGGACGAGCGACCGTAGAACCCCGTGCCAATCGTCATCGTGGGCGCGAGATTCGTCAGCGCACCGGCCGAACCAAGGCTGTTGCCGACATTGACGGAAACACGCAGTACCTTGACGGCAGCGCCGTAGGCCATGATCGCCCGTGCGTCGCGCGAGTGGATCGAGGCCGAGTGCCCGGCGCCGGTGATGCGCAGCATCGCTTGGGCGGCCGAGATGCCGGCGCGCAAATTGGGTACGCGCACGAGGCCAAGCAGCGGGAACAGCTTCTCGTGTGCCAATGGTTCCTCGGGCACGACCAGCGAGAACGGCGCGATCAGCACGCGCGTATTGGCCGGCACCTTCACCTGTGCGGCCTCGGCGAGCTCCACGGCACTCTTACCAATCAGGTCGATGCGCATGTGGCCGTTGGGGAAGAGGTGCTCGCGCACCTGCTCGACCTCGCTTGCGCCGACGATATGGCCGCCCTGCTTCTTCAGCTCGCGCTCGAGCTGGTCGGCCACCTCCTCCTCGACGATCACGACGGACTCGTTGGTGCAGAGGATCGAATTATCGAACGACTTGGAGTCGATGATGTGCCGCGCGGCAGCTGCGATGTCGGCCGTGGCATCCACGAACGACGGCACGTTGCCGGGGCCGACGCCGAGGGCGGGGTTGCCCGAGCGGTAGGCGGCGCGCACGACGGCGCCACCACCGGTGGCCACGACGACGTCGGTCGTGGGGTCCGTCATCAGTGCCTCGATCAGTGGGATCGAGGGCTCTTCGACAATCTGGATGCAGCCATCGGGAGCGCCGGCACGGACAGCGGCGTCCGACAGCATGCGCACCGCGTCGGCGCAGACAACCTTGGCGCCAGGGTGCGGGCTCACGACGATCGCGTTGCGCGTCATCAGCGCGAGCATCACCTTGAAGTACACGGTCGCGATCGGGTTGGTGACGGGCGTCAGCGCGAAGATCACGCCCGCGGGGCGGGGCAGCTCGAGGATCTTTGCGTCGGCATCGATGCGGGGGCTGACGAAATCGTGGTCGCGGTAGTGGTCCCAGAGGCCGCGAGAGAGCATGCGGTTCTTGAGGACCTTGTGCTCGACGACGCCCATGCCTGTTTCGGCGACGGCCTCTTCGGCGTAGCGTTCGGCGTGGGCCTCGGCTGCCTCGGCAACAGCATCGAGGATCCGCACGACGCGCTCCCGGTCGTAGCGAGCAAAGACCTCGGCGGCCCAGTGGGCGCGCTGGAGCATCATCGCGGCGCGGGCGGCGCCCGGGGGATCGCGGCGTTCGAGTTCGATCATGCTCATGCCGTCACCGCCTGGCGCGACATTGCTTTCCACTCTGTGTAGGCCTTGCCGATTGCGATCTCGGTACGGTCGAGGATCTCGTCGACCAGTTCGGGGCTCAGCAGGATGCCGGGCTTGTATTGCAGCACGCGGGGGTCGAGCGTCGAGAAGATCGCCCAGATGCCGTGTGCGTAAAGGTGCTTCATGACCATCTTCGCGCCGGTCGGGTGGTTGAACTCGAGGCCAATCACCACGCCGTCCTGGCGGATCCCGACAAACCAGTCCGGGTAGATCTCTTGGATCTGGCGCAGTCCCTGCTGGAAGCGCTCGGCCATGTAGTGCACCATCGAGCGCACCTCGGGTCGGCCGCAGATCTCGAGCACCTTCAGGCCGACGATGCAGCCGAGCTCGGAGCCGCCGAACGTGGTGATGTGGCCGAAGCCATCCTCCTTGAGCCAAGCCGAGCACTCCTCGGAGACGACGACGCACGAGAGCGGGTACATGCCGCCGGAGATGCCTTTGCCGATGACCATGATGTCTGGTTCAACACCCGACTTCGAGATGCACCACATCTCGCCGGTGCGCATCAATCCGGTCTGGACCTCATCGGCGATGTAGAGCGTGTCGTACTGCTCGCAGAGGCGCTTCACGCCCTGCAGGTAGCCGGGCTCGGGGAGCGGGAAGCCGTAGGTCGCGGGGATCGTTTCGATCAGGACCCCGGCGACGTCGCGCCCCTTGAGGGCATCTTCCATCGCGTTGAGATCGTTGAACGGAACGTTGATGAACTCCTCGGGATGGTCGGCGAGGAACAGCTTCGAGAAGCGGTCGTCGCCCGTCCCGACGGCGAGACCAGTGTGGCCGTGGTACGCCTTGATCAGCGAGACGATCTTGCGGCGCTGCTTGGTGTGGCGCGCCGTCTTGATCGCGATGTCGATTGCCTCGCCGCCGGCTGCACCGTAGATGACGCGGCGCATGTTGGGAGCGCAGGTCTTGACGAGCGCCTCGGCCAGCGCGGTGCGCGCGAGTGCAGGAAAGTGATGGTTGCCCATGTCGAAGTGCTGCATGGCCTGCTCGAGCGTGGCGATCAGCTCGGGGTTGCGATGGCCGAGGTTGTACGTTCCGCCGTTGAGATGCACATCGATCAGCCGTCGGCCGGCCATGTCCCAGAGGTAGTAGCCCTCGCGGCGGTCGATCACGAGGTCGATGCCAGCGTCCTGCCAGAAGTCGGTCTTGTTGGGATTCCAGAACGCACGCGAGCGCTCCAGCATGTCCTCTTTAGACTCGTAAGAGAAGAATCCGTAGTCGTACATACGACGCCTTTCTCGCTCGACGCCGCCAACTGTACCTATTAGTAGACCAAATTGCAAATCGGTCTACAAAGATCGACCTATCGGTCTGCTCTGGTCTGGTTAGTGGACCATGCCAGCCGCGAGCCGTCCCCCGCGTATGCCCGACTCGATTGCGCCATCAACGAAGCCGGCCCAGCCCTGGGCCCAGTCGGAGTTCGAGAGGATCACGCGCCCTTCTGGGCGTTGCATCTCAGCGTGGTGGTTGGTGTACCAACCCGGGCGGTGCACACCCCATGTGCCCTGGGCAAACTCGTCGGACTTCCAGTCGTGCCAATTCATGCCGATTACCTCGCAGCCGGGGATCGCCCGGTCGAGCTCGCGCTGCGCCCAGGCAAGGTCGCCGTCGACGATCTCGTCGCCGTCTTGACCGAAGCAGACGAGGATCTGCTCATCCCCGGGCAGGTCGAACATCGTGCTCACAAAGCCGAAGGGATGGTTCGGGTGCATGCCCGAGACCAGGCCGCCGGGCGTACGCACCTTGAGCATCACCTTGCTGCCGATGCCTGCCTGGCCGAGCGCGATGGCGGACCGCTTCACCTCCGAAAGGCTCGGCTCGAAGTGGATTGCTCCCAGTGTGTTGAGTGGCACGGTGACGACGCACGCGCGTGCCGCTAGGGCCTCGCCGGAGCGCAACGTGACGAGCACGCGGTCGGCCTCCTGCTCGACGGCTGCGACGGGCGATTCGAGCTGCAGGTCGCAGTCGGCGGCATCGAGTATCGGCTGCAGGAAGGCGAGCGTGCCCTCTGCGATCGTGTAGCCGCCGGCGGCCTCTTGCGTGCCAGCCAGCGTATGCCCGGATAGTGCACTCCAGCGCATCACCGAAAGAGCCCCGGCATCGTCGAGGTGCCCGCTGGCCACGCCTCCACACTCGACCATCAGGAGCGCGCGCTCATCGTCGGTCAGGTCGAGTTCGTCGATCCGTTGCTGGATCGTCATGGCGTCGAGTCGGGCGATGCGGTCGGGGTGGCGCAGAGGTGCGTGCGGCTCAGGGAGGATCTCCCACGAGCCCGCGTTGTATTTGTTCCAGGCAGACTCGTTGATGGCTTCGCGCTGGGCGCGGGTGCCAGTGCGGATCTGCTCGTCGACGGTCCAGTGCACGGAGTCCGAGATGGGCGGAGCGATTGGCGTCACGCCGGCGGCCGTGACCTCGGTCCAGAGGTGGGGCTGGAACCAATGAAAGTAGTTGCCGCCTCGCTCGAAACGCTGTCCATCCCAGTCCGAGGTCCACGTGCGGCCGCCGATGCGATCGCGCGCCTCAAGGACGAGCGGCTTCAAGCCTGCTCGTCGTACTTCGCGCGCAGCAGAGCAGCCGGCAAACCCCGCACCAATCACGATGACGTCGTGCATCTCCGCCTCCTCAGACAGTCCTGACTACTCGGTCAGGCTACCAGTCAAGTCGTTGGCTTTCCACCACGACCAGCAGTTAAGGTTCTGAAGTTAGTGCCCGGCGCGGGTGGCGCGGGCACGGATCTTCTCGGCAGCCTCCGCGAGGAAGGCGCTGATGCCACGCGAGTTCGTCGCCACCATTTTCGGGCCAGCCCAGGTGGCCGAGACCGTGTGGTTCAGCTCGGTCGAGCCCAGCAGGATCACCACGTCAGCGCCATCGACCTCGCGCTGCACATCGCGGCCGGGGCGAGCGACTGTGCCATCGACCATGCGCACATCAAGATCCTGATCGAGCAGGGGGGGAACCTGCTGGCGAATGTCGGCGCTGCCACCGACGATGATCACGCGGCGATAGTTGGATCGTCGGCAGGCGTCGATCAGGAGCAGGGCGCCACGACGGTTCGAGCTGCCCTC
>JAEMTW010000006.1:0-1437 GCA_016462095.1 Thermoleophilia bacterium | reverse complement strand
CTCGACCTCGCCGCGTTTCCACTCGACGATCCGCTCCTTGCGGGGATTGAGAATACCGGCCTCAAACAGGGCCTGGCGAGCCGCTGCTTGGGCAGAATCGGTCGCAAAGCCACACTCGCGGAGCAGCTTGTCGATTGGCAGATCCTTGGCCATCGGGCCAGCCCGACCTAACCCGAATGCGCGATGGTCAGCGCCTGCTGCAGGTCGGCGAGCAGATCGTCGACATGCTCGATGCCAGCCGACAGTCGGATGAGTGCCGCAGGCGTACCCATTGCGCGCTCCGACTCGCGGTTGCCACGAACTTCCATCAACGACTCGACGCCGCCGAGGCTGGTGGCGTTTGCAAAAACCTTCGTGGCACTGCAGAGCCGCGCCGCAGCCTGCTCGCCGCCCGCGACCTCGAACGACAGCATCGTCCCGAAGCCACGCATCTGCCGTTTGGCGAGTGCGTGGCCGGGGTGCCAGGTCAGGCCCGGGTAGAGGACGTACTTGACGTAGTCGCTTTCGCCGAGCAGCTCGGCAAGCGCCAGCGCATTTGCCTGCGCACGCTCGAGTCGTACCGCCAGGGTGCGGAGTCCGCGCAGTGCGAGAAACGCCTCGAGCGAGCCGGGTGTTGCGCCGTAGGTGTAGCGATGGTCGCGCAGTCGCTCGGCGGTCGGGGCGTTCGTGCAGACGACGCCCATCAAGAGGTCCGCATGCCCGCCAATCACTTTGGTTGCGCTGTGGACGACGATGTCGGCACCCAACGCGAGCGGCAGTTGCAGGAGCGGCGTCGTAAAGGTGCCATCGACTGCGAGCAGCGTTGCCTCATCGAGACCCTCAGCAATCGCAGCGATATCGGCGATCTGCATCAGCGGGTTGCTCGGCGTCTCGATCCAGACGAGGTCGGCACCCTGCGCTGCATTTAGGACAGCGGCAGTGTCGGTCTGATCGACGAAATGAATGTTGGCGCGGCCACTCTCGGCGCGCTCACCGAGCTGGCTCCAGAGACCCATGTAGAACGAGGTTGGCGCCACGATCGTGCCGCCGATCGGCACCAGGTCGAGCACAGCGGAGGCGGCGGCGATACCACTCGAGAAGGCGACCGCCTCGCCACCCTCAAGCTCGCCCATCACGTCTTCGAAGGCCGCCCACGTGTCGTTGCCGGAGCGTCCGTAACCCAACTCGCCGCCCACACGAAACGTGCTGTTCAGCACCAGCGGCGTATTGAGCATCGCGCCCGGCCCCGTCGGCCGGCCGCCCTGCACCATCGCGGTTTCGGGGTGGCGTTCCATGCGCGGAGGGTACCGGTTTGAGCGTAGGACCGGGGGCGATCAAGGTCGACTCGCGCGACAGGGAGGACATGACAAGTGCGCACTTGTGGTGTCCGCCTACGGAGTAACGGTATCTGCTGAAGGGACATGACAAACCGGGGTTTGTGGTGTCCCCCTAGAAAGC
>JAEMTW010000317.1 GCA_016462095.1 Thermoleophilia bacterium | reverse complement strand
ACGTTCAACTCAATCGCGGCGCAAGCCGGGTCGCTATCGAGCGCCGTGACCGTGTCGACATAATCGGCAAATGAAAAACCGCCCACCGAGCAGATGATTGGTCCGGCGACGATCGTGCGCAGATGCGGCAAGAGTGTCGCGAGGAATGCCTCGCGTCCAGGCCCCGGCAGACCGATCGAATTGAGCAGCCCCTGGCGCGATGGCGCGATGCGTGGTGCAGGGTTGCCGGCACGCGGCTCGGGCGTGATCGTCTTGGTGACGAAGCCGGCCAAGCCCGGGTTGGCCTCGCCGAAGATGCGGTGCGCCTGCTCTGCATCCCATGTGCCCGAACCGTTCAGCAGCGGCTGGGCGAGCTCGAGGCGGCCGACGGTGATGCTCATCCGAGCAGCCTCGCTCCGTCGACGACCGGACCGTCGATGCAGCAGCGTTTCCACGCACCGTCGAGTTGGACCGCGCAGCCATTGCAGGCGCCGAAGCCGCAGGCCATCGGTGCCTCGAGCGCAATCTGGCTCGCAACACCATGATCTGCACAGATGCGAGCCACTGCCGCACCAAGGCCAGCCGGCCCAGCCGCCAAGACCTGCGAGTACTGCCCGCCTGCGAGAGCCTCAATCAGGGGATCGGTGACGAGGTCGGGGGCAACCTGCGGAAGGTCAATTGTAACGCCTGTAACGTGGTCGAGCAGGGGCAGGTGATCGGCTTGCCGTAAACCGGCAATCAATCGGATACCTCTGTGCAGGCGTCCGATACCGGGCATGACGGTCAAACCGAAGCCCGCGGCAACCAGCAACGTCGTCTCTGCGCTGGTCTCGGACAGGTCAAAACCCCTGCCAAGTGGCCCCAAAACTGCGATCTCAGGGCCCGCCATCTCGCTGGCCGCGCTCGCCTGATCGACGACAAAGCCGACGCCATCGTCGAGTTGGATCAGACCAACGGGGCGAGGCAGATAGTCGCGACCGATCGGGTTGCTCAACATGTGGAACTGGCCCGGCGCGCCCAACGCGGTGCGCGGGTCGAGCTCGATGCGGACGAGTGCGAGCCCGCCGAGTGGCTCGACCGCCACGACACGCGCCAGGTGAGGGCCGAGCCGCGTTGCGTGCTCGACCACCCCACTCATGCCGCCGAGCCTCCCAACGAGCGATGCAGATCCTGCAACGCCTTGCCCTCGACCTTCCAGGCTCGCTCCATCGCCTGCACCGCAGCAGCAGCGCCCGACAGCGTCGTGATGCACGGCACGCGGTACTGCACGGCCGCGCGGCGAATCTCGTAGCCGTCACCTCGCGCGCCCTGGCCGAGCGGCGTATTGATGACGAGCGCGATCTTGCCGTCTCGGATCAGATCCGGGATCGAATCGCCCTCCTCCGACAGCTTGGCGACCTGCTGCACCTCAATGCCCATCTGCCGCAACGCGCGGGCTGTGCCCTCCGTCGAATAGACCGTAAAGCCAGCCTTGACGAGCTGCTGAGCGATGCTTGCGGCCGCTGGCTTGTCGCGATCGTTGACCGTCAATGCGACGCCCGTCGAGCCATCGGGGTTCGCGGTTGGCAGTGCCTGACCCGCAGCACGCTGGGCC
>JAEMTW010000316.1 GCA_016462095.1 Thermoleophilia bacterium | reverse complement strand
GCTCGAGCTGTATCAGGAAGACCTCCCGACGCGGCCACGTCTCGTGGTGCTCAACCGCATCGACCTCAGCGGCGAAGCGGATCGCGACGTGCTCGTCAACGAGCTCGCGGAGGCGCTGGACGCACTCGGCGACATTTCCGCGATGCGCAACGTGCTGCGCGACGAAGCGACAGGCAAGCCATGGATCGTGCCGGTCTCGTGTGTGACGGGCGAAGGTGTGCCCGAGTTGATGAGCACGCTTGGACGCGTGGTGCCGGAGCCCGAGATCACACCTGCCGCCGAGGCCGAGTTGGCTCAGTACCTCGTCTATCGTCCGGGTCGCTCTGGCAGCGCCAACGTGCGTGTGCTGCGCGACGAGACGGGTGTGCGCATCATTGGTGCCACGATCGAAGAGGACATCAAGCGGATGGACGATGAGGCGGCGACGCAGGCTGTGGCGCACTACGTTGAGACGCGCCGGCTGACGCCACTGCTCGTGCGCGCTGGCGGCAAGAACGGCATCATCGTCAAGATCGGCGATCGCGAGGTTCCGTACCGTGCCTAGTTCGAGTCGCATCGGCGTGCTTGGCTCGCTCTGCAATCCACCGCACCTCGGGCATGCAGCCTTGGCGCGGGTGGCGGCCGAGCAGCTCGACCTCGAGTGCGTCTTGCTGGTACCGACAGGGGTTCCCGCTCATCGCGAGCCGCCTGCCGTGTCTGCAGGAATGCGCTTGCGGCTCGCACAGGCCGCTGCGGTCGACGAGCCTGTCCTGCTGGCCTCGAGCGTTGAGGTCGATCGTGCGGGTCCGTCGTACATGGCTGACACGCTGGCACAGTTGGCCCGTGCCGCGGGTGATGTCGAACTCGTCCTGCTGCTGGGTGTAGACCAGTACGCGACGCTCGATGAGTGGCACGACCCAGAGCGCCTTCGGGGCCTTGCCACGATTGCCGTGGCGCCCCGTCCAGGTGTCGAGATTGTCGCTGGCTCGGCAATCCTGATCGCGATGCCAGAGATGGACATTGCCAGTTCCGTGATTCGGCGTCGTATTGCCTCAGGGGAGTCGATTGACGGTCTTGTTTCGCCCTCCGTGGCGGCGCTGATCGCCGCTGAGGGTCTGTATCAATCTGGTGGTGCCGGATGATCCGTCGGCCAGCCGTGATACGTTCCGCCTGTGCTTGGAGCAAGGGACTGAACCACTGAGCGATACCACCGTTCTCGCTGAGCAGGCTGCCTCTATTGGTGCGGACAAGCTCGCGACGGACATCGTTCTGCTCGATATGCGCGGCGTCGTCGCGTACACCGACTGGTTCGTCGTCATGACTGGGAGTAACACCCGCCAGGTTCAGGGCATCGCCGAGGAGGTTGGGCTGCGGATGAAGCGCGAGCATGGCCTGATCCCTCTGCGCACTGAGGGCATGAAGGAAGGCACCTGGGTGTTGATCGACTTTCTCGACATCGTCGTTCACGTCTTCGTGCCCGAGTCGCGCGAGTTGTATCGCCTTGACGAGTTGTGGGGCCAAGTCCCACACACGCTCGTCGCTGAGGGCTAGAGCCACGCGCATACGCTCGTCGCTGCGGGCTAGAGCCACGCGCATACG
>JAEMTW010000133.1 GCA_016462095.1 Thermoleophilia bacterium | reverse complement strand
CCACAAACAAAGGAGCAGTGAAGTACAACGCGACCACAGTTGCCAGCGGCATCGCCGGGAAGGCTAGAAAATAGGTCGTGTACGCGACCATAAACAGCATGGCACGAACGATCGACTGACGCGTGTTGCCCTCAAAGGCGACGCGCCACCCACCCATGCGATGCAGCAAAACGAAAAAGATTGGCAGCGCCACAAGCGAGCGGATCGTGACCGCCTCCGCGACAGGGTAGGTACCCATCGTCGCCTTGATGATCGGGTCTTGGAGCGTGATCACGAGCGTGCCAAGCCCGAGGATGAGCATGGCGCGGCGCGTCCCAGCAGTCCTCAACAGCCCCGTCATACGCAGCACGCTACCGCGACCGACCCCGGGCGGGTCACGGAGACTTACCGCGATGGACGCCGTCGAATATCAGAGTCGCGCCTCGCGCGCCGAGCGCGCCGAGCAGTGGTTCGTGATGCCCACCACCATTGCCGCCCTGTTGGCAATCCCCGCCGTCGTCGTGCCTCTGATCTGGGCAGACCCCTCCGTCAAGACCGCCGGGCTCTGGCTCGACTGGGCGATCTGGGGCGTGTTCGTGCTGGAAGTGCTCGTGCTCCTACCGCTCGCGCCCGACCGCATCTACTGGCTCCGCCACCACCGACTGACACTCTTCATCCTCTTTGCAGCGTGGCCGGGCTGGATCACCGTCTTCGCAGGATCGAGCCTCGAGGGGCTGATTCCAATTCTGATCCTCGTCCAAAAACTCCTCAAGCTGGTCAAAGTCGACCGCTTCTTTCGCCACAAAGGCACACACCAATTCATCGGCACCTGGCTTCTGCTCGTGCCAGGAGCCGTCGCCGTCGTCGTCGTCAGCGTCAAGCTCGGATGGGTCGGCGGCGCGCTACTCGCACTCGCCCTGCTGTTCGGTCTAATCGGCGCAGAAGGCAAGCCGCACCCACGCATTCGAAAACTCTTCCGACGCTAAGAACGCGCGATTTTCGGTCTCACTCTAGGTACGGGGATCGATGACGGCAGGTGCGCCGTAGTGCAGCAAGGCCTGAGGCACTGCGACCGTACCGTCCTTCTGCTGGTGCTGTTCGAGCACAGAGATCACAGTGCGCGAGCTCGTCACAGCAGTACCGTTGAGCGTATGCAGCGTCTGCGGGCTGCCCTTCTCCTCACGGAAGCGGGCATCGAGTCGGCGCGCCTGATAATCGGTGCAGTTCGAGCAACTCGTCATCTCACGAAACTTCTGCTGGCTGGGCAGCCACGTCTCGATGTCGTACTTGCGAGCCGCCGAGGCGCCAAGATCGCCGACAGCGATATCGACGACGCGGTACGTGAGTTCGAGCTTCTGCGCGATCGACTCCTCGAGCGCGAGCAGATGCAGATGCTCGTCCCACGACTTGTCGGGATGACAGAACGAGAACATCTCGACCTTCTCAAACTGATGCAGACGAAAGATGCCGCGCGTATCGCGCCCAGCAGCGCCAGCCTCGCGACGAAAGCAGGACGAGAGCCCGGCATAGCGAAGCGGCAACTCGTCGGCAACAAGGATCTCGTCGGCGTGCAGCGCCGCGAGCGGCACCTCGCTCGTGCCAACGAGAAAGAGGTCGTCGTCTTCGAGGCTATAGACGCTCTGGCGATCGGTCGGGAAGAAGCCCGTCGCGAACATCGCCTCCTCGCGCACCAAGACGGGCGGCACAACCGGAGTAAAGCCACCCTCGCCCAACTGGTCGAGAGCCATCCGCGAAATCGCCCACCAGAGGCGCGCAATATCGCCGGTCAGATAGCCGAAGCGCGAGCCAGACGTGCGGGCACCGCGCTCCATATCGATGCCGCTACCCGCCAGCTCGAGGTGGTCACGCGGCTCAAAATCGAAGGTCGGAATCTCGCCCACGACACGCAGCTCGCGCGCGTCCTCATCCGTATTGCCCAGCGGCGAATCGGGGTGGGGGAGGTTTGGCACGACGAGCAGCGCAGTGTCGAGCTGCTCATCAACAGACTTGAGCGACTCCTCAAGACCATCGAGCGTGTCCTTCAACGTACGCATCTCTGCAGAGACCGCATCGGCTTGCTCCGCCGCAGCCGGATCGTCCTTGGCCGCGCGCTTCAATTGCCCAATCGTCTCGGACGCACGATTGCGCTCGGCGCGGAGCTCGTCGACCTGCACCTGCAACGCGCGGCGCTCCGTATCCAGCGTCAGCACGGGATCAAGCAGCGCCGCATCGCCACGACGCGCCAACGCCTCGCGGACCATGTCGGGATCGCTGCGGACGAGGCGGAGATCAATCACAGGGGAAGCCTAACCGGGGTGGCGCGTTAGAGACGCTGACTACGGGCAGCGGCGATGGCCTGCAACACACGGGGCACGCCGTCGTCGTCGATCGAAGGAGCGACCCAATCGGCACGCTCGATCAGCTCGGGGTAACCACCACCAACAGCGATCCCAAACCCAGCCCAGTCGATCAACTCGAGATCGTTCTCGCCATCGCCAATCGAGACACAATTCTCTTGGTGCAGGCCAAGGAGGTCGGCCACGAATGCACAGCCAACACCCTTATGCACACCGGGCGCTGCGACCTCGAGATAGAACGGCAGCGACTTTGCGATAAAGGCTCGGTCACCAAACTGGGGGACCAGCACATCGCGCAAGGCATCCATGCGCTCGGGCTCGCCCGAGACGACGAGCTTCGTAATCGGCTGGTCGAGCCAGGCAACAAGATCGCCAACAGCATTCACAGGCACACGGGCACTCTGCGCATACCGCTGCGCCTCCGCGTTGTCTTCGGAGACGTAGAACGCGTCGGACGTCATCACATTGATGTGCTCGCCCGTCTCGACGATCGCCGCGATGATCTCGCGCGCCGCCTCCAGCTCGAGCTGCTCATGCAACAGCACCTCACCCGTCGAGCGGCTGCCAACGAGGGCACCCTGAAAGCAAATCACCTGGTCGGCGGCGTGCAAGAGATTGGCGAAGCGGCACGCCGAGAGAAACATGCGACCCGTCGCAACAACGACCGGCACGCCGGTTGCCTGCAGCGCAGCTACAGCCTCAATTGCCGTCGGCAAGAGCTCGGCGTGATGAACGACCGTCCCGTCGAGATCAATGAAGACGCCTTCGACGGCGTCCGCATCGAGCCCGTTAGGAAGCGGCACGAACTACTTGCCGGCGTTCTGCGACACGTAGGCCGATACGTTCTGGATGTCGGTTTCAGACAGGCTATCGCTGTACGCAGGCATGCCACCACCACCATTGGTGACTTTCGTCAGAACAGCTGCGTAGTCGGGCATCAATTCGTCAAGATTCGGTCCAACAGCGCCTGCCGAACCCGCGGCAGCGAGCGTATGACAACCGCCACAGCTTGCGCTCGCGAAGACGGCCGCTCCCGCAGCAGCATCGCCCTCAACAGCAGCAGCCGTTGTCTCGCCTGCAGCCTCAGTCGTCTCCGCAGCAGTCGTTGCATCGCCTTCAGCGACGGGCGTCTCAGTCGGAGTAGTACCCGTGCCGATCGTGACTGCTCCACCGAGCGTGCCGGTAGCATCGGTACTTCCGCCACAGGCAGTCAGAATTCCGAGGGTGAGCGCTCCAAGAGCGATCACGATGGCGATGAGGCGGCGCGTCTCCATGTCAGCAATAACCTTTTTTCGGGGGACAGGTGTCCCCGGATGACGATCGCAGGCTACCACGAGTCACCGCACGCACGACTCCGTTTGACAGACCGAGCAAACGCGCTGACTCTACAGGTATGGATGACGCAGACCGACGCTTACTCGACCGACTACAGAATGAGTTGCCCTTCGTCGAACGCCCGTGGGGCGCTCTCGCCGCGGAAATTGAAATGCCAGAGGACGAGATGCTCGAGCGCATCTCGCGGCTGCGCAGCGAAGGTGTCGTGCGACAGATCTCGGGGATCTTCGACACGCGCCGACTCGGCTACAAGTCGAGCCTCGTCGCGGCCCGCACGAAGCCGGGCACGCAGCAGCTTGCAGCCGACATCGTCAGTGCCCACCCAGGCGTGACGCACAACTACGAGCGAGAGCACGACTTCGACCTGTGGTTCACGATCGCCGTGCCGGGTGACTCGAAGATTGGGCTCGACGAGACGATCGACCTGCTCGGCCGCATGGCTGACATCGAGTCGATCCGTCCGCTTCCCGCAATCCGCTTCTACAAGATCGGTGTCGACCTCGACATGGTTGGCGGTCGCGATCCGGCCGCCAAGAAAGATCGACCACGCCCATCGCTCCAGGCTCCGCACCGCCCGCCCACCGAGCGCGAGATCGCCGCCGTCCGGGCATTGCAGACGGACCTCCCCGCGGTTCCCGAGCCATTCAAAGACCTTGCCGAGCAGTACGGCTTTACCGTCGCCGAGCTGATGGAGATGGGCCGCGAGTTGCTGTCCGACGGACGCATGCGCCGTTTCGCAGCCGTCGTCAATCACCGCAAGGCTGGCTTTGGACAGAACGGCATGGGCGTCTGGATCGTCGACGAAGATCGCGTCGACGAGGCCGGCCGCATCATGGCCTCGTACCGCGGCGTCTCGCATTGCTACGAGCGACCAATCTACAACGACTGGCCCTACCGCCTCTTCTCGATGACGCATGGTCGCGACAAGGAAGAATGCGAAGCCGTGCTCGCCGCCCTCTCCAAGGAGACGGGCCTCGACGAGTACGCCGTGCTGTACTCGATCAACGAGTTCAAGAAGACGCGGCTCGTCTACTTCGACCAGGCCGCCATCGACTGGGAAGACGCGCACCTCGCACTCGTGTAGGTAGCGCGCACGGCCGATCGCGGTCGATCAACTCAGGGACCGGGCTGGCTGGGCGGATGTCACAAAGGGGTCAGACCCTTTTGTGACATAAGAAGGTTTGGCTATCGTCCAGCGCGCATCTGAATGTCACAAAAGGGTCTGACCCCTTTGTGACATTGGACTAGAGTTTCGAGTCGTCGACCGACCAGATGTCGGGCAACTCGCGGAAGCGCTCGTTGGCGTCTAGGCCATAGCCGACGACGAAGGTGTTCGGGATTTCGAAGCCCACGAAACGACAAGGCACGTCGTGCTCGTGGCGGGCCGGCTTGGCGAGCAGGGTGCAGACCTCGAGCGTTGCAGGATGCCGCGTCTCGAGATTGCGCAAGAGATACGAGAGCGTGAGACCCGAGTCGACGATGTCTTCGACGACGAGGACATCCATCCCCTCAATTGGCGCGTCAAGGTCCTTAAGGATCCGCACGATGCCCGACGATTGCGTACCCGAACCGTACGACGAGATGACCATGAAATCGATCGCGCACGGAATCGTGATGGCGCGAACAAGGTCGGCGAGAAAGATGAAGCCACCCTTCAGAACACACGTCAATATCAACTCGCGACCGGCATAGGCCTCAGAAATCTCGGCACCAAGCTCGGCAACTCGCGCGGCAATCTGCTCGCGCGAGACAATGTGGTCGACGAGGGCGGGGTGGCGGGGGGTCATGCGGAGCCTTCGGGTCGGCCCGAGCCGGGCGGGAGGAACATGATCTGGTCGCGCGAGACCTCGGCCATCGCCGCACCAGGCAGCGTGCGCCGCCGCGGATCGGTGCGCAATGCCTCGACATCGTCGTGGCCGAGCGTCACGCCGACG
>JAEMTW010000005.1:651-21649 GCA_016462095.1 Thermoleophilia bacterium | reverse complement strand
GGCTTGATCTTGCGGGTCACCAGCAGGGCGGTCGAGACTGCGGGGTTGAAGTGACCACCAGAGATATGTCCGAGCGCGGAGACCATCACCGCGATGACGAAGCCGTGTGCGGCCGCGATCCCGACGAGTGCGCCACCGGTCGGATCCCACTGCGCCATCGTCATGATCGAGCCTGCGCCAATGAAGATCAGTGCGAACGTGCCCACGAATTCCGCGAGCAATCGTGCTGGTGCGTTTTCCACCAGGTATGCCTCCTGCGGGACTCTGTCCCACGTCGATTACGGCACGATCTTCGCCCGTGTTCGTCATTTCCCTGCCCCTACCGCGAAGATGCAACAGATGCATGCCTTCACTCACGACCGTTGGAGCTTTCCGCTTCCCCCGACAAATCACTTTCCTCAGCAGAAGTACCGACTGGTGCGGGAGCGAGTGGAGCGAGTGCCAGGCATCGACGTATTGGAGGGTGCTCCAATCACGTGGGACGATGCCTTACTGGTGCACGAGGCGGAGTGGGTTCGTCGCATCCGTCACGGCCTCCTGACGCGACGAGAGGAGGCGGCACTCGGCCTGACGTGGTCGCCCGAGTTGGCGCAACGAACCTTGTACGCAACCGGGTCGACCGTCGCGGCCACGCGCGCAGCGTTGTCGCATGGCGTGGCTGCGGCACTCGGTGGCGGCACACACCACGCGCATCGTGCCGTCGGGCGGGGTTATTGCCTCATCAACGATGTCGCTGTTTCGCTTGCACTTATTCGTTTAGACGGATTCATTGGTAAATGCCTAATTCTTGATCTCGATGTGCATCAGGGCGATGGCAACGCAGATTGCTTCGCCACTGACCCTGACGTCGTTGTCGCCTCGATCCACGGCGAGCAGAACTATCCCTTCGTACGCGTGCCGAGCGACATCGACATCGACGTCCCCGACCGCACGGGCGACGACGACTATCTCGCACTCCTCGACGGCGTCCTCAACGACCTCGACCGCCACACCCCCTTCGACCTCGCCTTCCTCCTCTGTGGTGCCGACCCGTGGGAGGGCGACCGACTCGGCCGTCTCTCTCTGACCGTCCCCGGACTCGAGGAGCGAGACCGCCGTGCCATCACGTGGGTCCGCGATCGTGGCATCCCACTGGTGGTCACCCTCGCTGGTGGCTACGGCGAGCCGATCGAAACGACGGCCGACATTCAGGCCCGCAGCGTGACTCTCGCCGCCGAGCGCGGCTGATCCCTTTCTCCCTCACCACTGGACACGACAGGGAGGACACTACATCCGCGCGGATGTGATGTCCTCCCTGTGTCGCGAACCGCCTAGATCGCCCTTCGCATTTCGATAAAGTCGGGCGCTGACTGAAACCCGAGCGTGCGATTGATTCCCCGCATCGCCTCATTGCCAATCGCGTTCTCGGCTGTCATGCGCTGCGCACCCCGCTCGAGTGCCCAGGCGATGGCGGCGTGCTTGAGCGCCTTCGCAACACCTCGACCACGCCAGGCTCGTCGCGTTCCGGTCATCAGATGCCCAACCACCACGCCACGCTCCTCGTTCATTAGCCGGCAATAACCCACGACGTGATCGTCGGCGACGGCCAGCAGATACCCCTCGAGTGGCCCATCAGGAATGTCGACATCGCGCAGCCGCCACTCCTCGAACGAGCCAGCCGAGACGGGCTCAGGGTCGGGTAGGTCCGCAAAGATTTCGACAGCCAATTCGTATGCACTCTGCCGCAACTCGGGCTCTGCCGCCAAGGATGAAATTCGCACGCCCTCGGGCAGCACGATCGGCGGCGCGACGACTCCCGCCAGTGACAGCTCGACGCAGGCCATCCTGTCGTACTCCGAAAAGCCCCGCCGCTCAAGAAACGCGATGCCCTCAGGGCGATTGGCGCGACAAGGGACCTGAAGACGCGAACGGCCAATCAGCGGCGCCGTCTCCTCCGCCCAAGCCAAAAGTTGGCCCCCAATCCCGTGGCGCCGGTATGGCTCGCGGACACCCAATTCGCACCAGGCCGTTGGATCATCGATCGGTAGCACCCAGATCCGGCCCACCGTCACGAAGCCGACTGGCTCGCCCGCGCTGATCGCCACCACGCGACGCTGCGTCGGGTCAAGCAAAAGCGCAGACAGCATCTGGTCGGTCGAGCGCGACCACTCGGGCGTCAACTCCAGCGTCAGGTCGCTGAAGACATCAAGCAGCGCTCGATCCGTCCCAACGTCGACGAGCTCGAGGCTCGCCACCCCTAGCGTCCTTGGAAGTTCGGCTCGCGCTTCTCGGTGAAGGCGCGCAGCCCCTCCTTGGCATCCTCAGTCGAGAAGAGGATCGAGAAGAGATCAGCCTCGACCTTGTAGTTCGTTGCCAGGTCGCCAGCCAACGCACGATTCGTCGACTCCTTCGCGTAGGCAATCGCGACGGGACTCTTGGCGGCAATGTTTCGTGCCATCTCGAGCGCCTTCGGCATCAACTCTTCGAGTGGCACAACGTGCTGTGCCAACCCGCGTGCCAGCGCCTCATCCGCCTTGACGCGACGACCCGTAAAGATCAGCTCCTTGGCGAAACCCATCGAGGTCGTCCGGGCGAGCCGTTGCGTGGCTCCCCAGCCCGGCATGATGCCGAGGTCGACTTCGGGCTGACCAAAGACGGCATTTTCTGAGCAAATCCGAATGTCACACGCGAGCGCCATCTCCGAGCCGCCACCAAGCGCATAGCCATTGACGGCTGCGATCGTCGGGGCGCGCATCGTCTCGAGCAGCCCAGCGCATTCCTGACCAAGTTCGGCGTAGGCGCGAGCCTCGAGCGGTGTCTTGGTTGCCATCTCACCGATGTCGGCACCAGCAATGAAGGCCTTGTCGCCCGCGCCCGTCAGAATCAGGCAGCCAATCGTCGTGTCTCGCGCGATCGCGGCGAGTTCCGACCGTAGTTCCTCGAGCAACGCCGACGACAGCGCATTGAGAGCCTCAGGACGGTTGATGGTGAGGATCGCAACACGATCCTCACGGCGGACTTCAATCGACATCTGGGATCCCCTCTCGCCTAGACCGCAGCCTGGGCGGATAGGAATTCGACAATTGCACCCGTCGGCGAGCCGGGCGTAAAGACCTCAGCCACACCGAGCCGCTTGAGCTCCTCGGCATCGTCGGGGGGGATTGTGCCACCCACGACCACACAGACGTCGTCGATACCGCGCTCTCGCATCAGTTCGAGAATGCGCGGCACCAGCGTCATGTGGGCGCCCGACAACACGGAGATTCCCAGCGCGTTGGCGTCCTCCTCGAGGACGGTCTCCACAATCTGCTCGGCGGTCTGATGCAGTCCCGTGTAGATGACCTCCATACCTGCGTCGCGCAGCGCACGGGCGATGACCTTGGCACCTCGATCGTGCCCATCAAGACCGGGCTTCGCAATCACGACTCGCATGTGGCGTTCCATGGGGGGAGATTGTAGACGGCACACGGCTCGCGGATGCACCAAGTACCCTGTGGGCATGTCTCGGATGTCGATGCGCGCACTCGTCGCCACTGTTCTCGTGATCGGCGTCGCATTGCTCGCTGCCTGCGGAGGCGACGATGGCACCAGCTTCGCCGAAGAGGGCGCTCCCTTCACGTTCTCGTACCCCAGCGACCTGCAGAAGGTCTTTGCCAATACGGGCCGCGAAATCAAGGGACTCGATCCGGCCTACCGCGTGGCACTTGGCACGGACGAGACGAACGTCGTCGTCGCCGCAACCTACAAGCTGACCAAGGACGTCAGCAAGGTCAAAAAGGCGAACCTTGCGATCGCCGTCGAGCGCGCGGCCCGCGCGTTGGCGAAAGCGATGAATGCCGAGATTCCGAAGAGCTCGTCAACGAACCTCGGCGACCTGCCGGCGACCCAGTTCGACTTCGTCGCCAAGGATCGTTCTCTGACCACGCGTCTCGTCTACGCCTTCAAAGGCAAGACGCAGTACTTCGTCCGTTGCCAGTGGAACGAGAGCGGCACGGACACGATCCCGCCTGCGTGTGATCAGGTGACGAAGACCTTCGCGCCTGCCGGATAGACACCGGAGTGAGTTCGTCACTACTCGCCCGAGCGCGGCACTCAAGTACGTCAGAGACTCGTTCGCACGAGGGACGCGCCAGCGCCTGCCAGGCTTGTCACTGGTTCCTCGTTCCTCCACACTGCCACCATGAGTCGCGTCGGCATCGACATTGGTGGATCCTTTACGGATGCCGTCTTGATCGGAGCTGACGGGCGCGTGCATGTCGCGAAGGTGCCATCGCAGCCGGCGCAGATCGAGGCGGCGTTCATGGCTGGGCTGGACAGTCTCTTGGTTGTCACAGGCGAGTCGGCCGCGGATGTTGCGTACCTCGCCCATGGCACCACAATCGCGACGAACGCGATCGTGCAGCGGACCTTCGCAAAGACGGCGCTGATTACGAACGCTGGGTTCGCCGATGTGCTGACAATCGGAACGCAGATGCGCCGCAACGTCTACGACCTCTGGACACCCGAGGATGCGCCGATCGTGCCGCGCGAGCTGTGCTTCGGTGTCGGCGGGCGCATCGACGCGCAAGGGCTCGAGCATGAGGCGCTCGCCGAGGACGAGGTCCTGAGTGCCGCCGAGGCAATGCGCGATGCGGGCGTCGAGGCGGTCGCAGTGATGACGCTGTTTTCCTTCCTCAACCCCGCCCACGAGAAACGCATCGCTGCGCTGTTGGCCGAGGCCATGCCCGGCGTGCCCGTGACGCTATCGCATGCGGTCGTGCCTGAGTTTCGTGAGTACATACGTGCGTCGACGGCGGCGGCGAACTCGGCGCTGCTACCGCTCGTCGGGCGCTACATCACCGCGCTTGAGAACGAGGTCGCCAGCGCAGGCATCGTGGTGCCGTTGCATCTGATGCAATCGAACGGGGGTGTGACGCCCGCTGAGCGCGCGCGACAACTGCCGATCGTGCTCGCCACCTCAGGTCCTGCTGCTGGCGTGATCGGTGGGGCTCGGCTGGCAAGGCTCGTCGGCGAGGAAGACGTGATCACGTTCGACATGGGTGGTACCACAGCCGACATCGGCATCGTCACGCACGGCGAGGCCGAGGTGCGGTTTACCAGCGAAGCCGCCGGCACGCCGATCAACCTGCCGCAACTCGACCTGCTCTGCATCGGTGCTGGCGGCGGATCGATCGCCACCGTCGACGAGTTTGGGGCACTCCGCGTCGGTCCCGAGAGCGCCGGCGCTGCACCGGGCCCAGCCGCGTATGGGCAGGGCGGCATGTTCGCGACGGTGACAGACGCGCACGTCGTGCTCGGCACGCTGAGCGAGAACTGCAAGCTGGCCGGACGATTGCCACTCGACCGTGCACTCGCACTCGACGCCGTCAACCGGTGCGTGGCCCTACCGCTGGGACTTGACAGCGAGGAGGCCGCCAGCGCAATCCTGCGCATCGCCAACGCCAATATGGCTAACGCGGTGCGCATGATGAGCGTCGCGCGGGGCCAAGACCCACGGGGCTACGCGCTCGTTGCGATCGGCGGCGCCGGACCGATGCATGCCTGCTCGCTCGCCGATGAGGTGGGCATTCCACGGATCGTCATCCCTCGCCACCCCGGCGTCGCTGCCGCGTATGGGCTGCTCGCCACGGATATTCGTCACGACCTTCGTCGTACCTGGCGGCGGCAGACCAGTGCCATCTCGCCTGCCGAACTCGACGCCGAACTGGCGCGACTCGAAGACGAGGCACGGGCGCTGCTCGCGTACTCCGCGGGCGTTGCGCACGGCGAGTCACTCGACTGGGAACTCGATCTGCGCTACCGGGGTCAGGCCTACAACCTGACTGTTCCGCTTGGGGCGCGCCCGGCATCGATCGCGACGATCCGCGCTGCCGAGCAGGCTTTCGTCGACGAGCATCAGCGGCTGTACGACTACACCCCCACCATTACGGACACGGAGATTGTCACGATCCGGCTGCGCGCCACGGCGCTGACCGAGCCAATCGTCGTCGACGCCGTGGGTGGCGGGGTGCCTCGGGCGGCGACGCAGCGCGTGCACGATGGTGTCTGGAGCGAGTGGGCCGTGCATCATCGCGACGCTCTCGAGCTAGGCGACACGATCGTAGGACCCGCGATCATCGAGCAGGCCGACGCCACCAGTGTGCTGCACCGAGGCTGGAGCGCAATCGTCGCTGCCGGCGGCACGCTCGTGCTCGAGCGAAAGGCGGAAGCATGAGGATTGAGCCGCCCGATGCCGTCACCCAGGAGATCCTAGCCAGCGGCTTCAAACACATCGCCGAGGAGATGGCCGTCGTCGAGTATCGCTCGTCGTACTCGCCAATCATCCGCGAAATGCTCGACTTCAACTGCGGTATTTTCGCTGCCGATGGCCGTGCGATCGCGAACTCAGAACAGATCCCCGCACAACTCGGTCTGATGCAGTTTGCGCTCGAGTCGGTGATTGCCAAGTGGAGCAGTCGGATTGAGCCCGACGACGCGTTCATCACCAACCACCCCTACATGGGCGGCACGCACACGCCAGACCTGCAGGTGTTTATCCCGTGCTTCCACGAGGGCACGCTCGTTGCGTGGAGCGGTTCGATCGCGCACCACATCGACATCGGCGGGCGCTTCCCTGGCACCGAGAGCGCACAGTGCACCGAGCTGTTTCAGGAGGGGCTGATCTTCCCCGCCGTGCGCTTCGTAGAGCGCGGCCAGCGCGTTCAAGCCATCTACGACATGCTCGAGGCCAACGTCCGCGATCCCGCCTCTACCCTCGGAGACCTCGACGCACAGCTCGCCGCCTGCAAGCGCGGCAACCAGCGGCTCGCCGAAACGATCACGCGGTACGGGCTGCCGCTCGTGCTCGGCGGTTTCGAGGCACTCGTCGCGCAGACGGCGCGGCGCACCGAGGCGTTGTTCCGATCGTGGCCGAGCGAGGCCGTCGAGGCCGAGGGCTTCCTCGACGACCACGGCTTCGAGCACACCGCACCCGTGCGCGTGCACGTACGGCTCGTCGTCGAGGACGGCACACTCGTCGTTGACCTGTCTGGCTGCTCACCACAGATCCCATCAGGCATGAACGTGCCGATCGCCAGCGCGCACGCCGCCGCGTACTTTGCCGTGCGCGCCTTCCTCGGCGGCACCGTGCCACACAACGCGGGGCTCGCCAGCCGCGTACGGCTGATCATCCCCAAGGGCACCCTCTACAACCCCACCTTCCCCGCCGCACTCAGCGCGCGACACCTCGCCGTTCAGCGCCTCACCGACGTGATCATCGACGCGCTCTCCACCCTCCTACCCGAGCACGCGATCGCCGGCAGCCAAGTCTCGTTCCCTGCGCTCGTGTTCCAGGCTGTCGACCCACGCAGCGGCGACCTCACCCTGCTTGCCGACATCCTCGGCGGTGGCGGTGGCGCGCGACGCAACGCCGACGGTGACGACGGCATCGACCCCTACACCTCGAATTGCGCGATCCTGCCCGTCGAAATCGCCGAGCTCGAATACCCCTGGCTGATCGAGCGCACGGAACTCGTCGAAGGCTCTGGCGGTCAGGGCCGCCACCGAGGCGGCATGGGTATCCGCCGCGATTATCGTCTGCTCGCCGCCGAGTCCGACGGCATGTTCTACGTCGAGCAGACCAACCCTCATTTCGGTGCCGGCGGCCGCGAGGGTGGCGCTACCGGCGCGCCCGGGTACGCCGCAATTCGCCGCGCCGCCACGGGCGAGACTGAGGTCGTGCACGGCAAGGGTTACGTGACGCTGCACGAGGGCGACGTCCTAATTCTCGTCGGCTCCGGCGGGGGCGGGTTTGGGGTAGCGACCACTGGTTCGTGAGTGGTGTACGCGCTGCCGTAGCAGTACGTAGAACCTGATGCTGATGTCGTTGCGTTCGCCGCTTGGCGCGCCTCAGCGTGCGCAAAGAACGCGCGTTTATAGGCACAGACATGTGCCAGTGAGATCGGCCACGGTGGTAACAAGCGCGACGACAGATCGTGCGCGCAACGCATATTGAGACCGAAGGCGCTGTGCCGACTCGGACCATGAGGCCGCTGCGCGAAGCTCGCAGCAGGACCCGAACAGCGTCAACCGCCACATCGTCGAGCGAGCAGAAACGGGTGCGAACCTGCGTGGACTCAATGCGAGACAGCACCATAGTTGGGAGAGCGTGAGAGCAGCCGGTGACACTCTGCGCGCAAGCGGGCGCGCTGCGTCACTCGACACTGCGCCCCGTGCCGCGATTGTGCCGTCATGGCACAAGACGAATACCTCGCGCTCTATGACCACGTGGAGTTCGCAACTGAGATCGCTGCCCTCGGACGGCGTGAGCCCCGCGAGTTTCGCGCTGTGCTCAACGCGCGCCGTATGCTCTACGAGCGAGGATCCGCTCTCGGGTATCCACACACGAGCGCCGTCCGTGGCAGCAAAATCGGCCTTCGCGAGCTGCGACCTCGCGCCGGACGATCCCGATATCGCGTCCTCTATCGACGATACGGGGACAGCCTCGTACTGCTTGCTCTCGCCCGAGAGGCTCTGACTGATCCACGAGATTTTGCTCGCGCAATTGTCGCCGCTGAAACACGAGCGCACGACATTTTGGAACCAGGAAGCAGAGACTCTCATGTATGACACCAGTGATATGATTATCGACATGACTCCGACGATTGCCAAGCGCTGGCTCACCCGAGAAGAAGCCGAGGCAACGTACTTCGCCGAGGACTCCGAGGCGCGCCGGCTCGCCTTCGCCAGCACCATCGCTGCGACCATCGGCATTGCCGTCCTCAAGTACCGCTACGACCACAGCCTCTCGCAGACCGCGTTCGGCAAACTCGTCGGCATGTCGCAGCCGCAAGTTGCCCGCCTCGAGCTTGGCGAGCACACGCCGAACTTCGACACGCTGCTGCGCATTACCGCCGCCACCGACCTCGAGATCTCACTGACGATCGGCCCCAAGGTCGAGCCAAGACGGGCGATCCCGAAGACGCTTCAGCGAGATTCCGTCTGCGATGCGACCGACCAGGTCCTGATCAGCGTGCGCGAAGCGCGCTAACGGCCCGCACGTGGCACGGCTGACTTCGGGCGTCGCGGTCGCGGAAGCAGTGAGAGATCCGCGCCAGTTCTCAGTCGCTGGTGCGCCAAACGCCTTGGCGGTAATCCATCCAGGCGACGATCGCAGCGTGGGGATACGTCAGCGAGGCAATCACTGCCAGACTCACCGCCGCGATCTGAGCGGCCCCCGTCGCAGCCAGCGCCACCGCGATCGCGGCAACGCCAATCAGCGGCACGACCGTAAACACGAGCGCCTCGCGATGAAATGCTACGAGCGCCGCCCAGCTGCGTCCCTTGTCAAGCAGAGCCTGCTGGCGTGGCTCACACGCCATCAAACGAAGGATGTGCCGCGGCGAATGCCAGACCAGGAAGTAGATGCCAACAGCAAAGACAGCCGGCGTGAGCACGAAGAAGACGCTCAGCAGCGCCAGCTCGCCCAGATCGATCAGCAGGGCCCGACGAGGCCGAGCGCGGTTATCACGGACACTCAACAGCGCTGCTGCTACCACGACGAATCCGACAACCACGAGACCAATCAGTCGTTGCGTGGGCGAAATCGCGAGCGCCTCATCGCGCCCGAACAACCCCAGCAATCCGTCGAACGCCGACAACGAGGCGTCCGCGTCAACCAACACGGGAACCGCGATCGGCACGAGCCCGCGCGCCATCACAAAGCAGAGCAACGAACCAAACGAACGCGGCGCCGAACGCCCGTTGATGACCTCACAGAACCAGAGATCGCCATCGCCCCAGTGCACAATGGCAATCAACAGAAACAAGCCGAGCGCCAGCAGCGGAGCAACCCACCAGAGACCCATCAACACGATGCTGAGACCGCTATAGCCCGCAATCAGCAGCACTCGCTCGCGGCGCGTCAGCACGCGGCGGAGCAACCGCCCCGGCACGTTGTGATCAACCGCGCCGTGAGCCATCCCCAACAACGGCAACGAGAGCAGCAACGGCACCCACTCGAAGCGCGTCACCAGGGCTGGCGCTAGTAGCGCCAACACAGCCGCCGCCCCCAATCCCAGGTACGTCGGAAACGTCCATGTCCGGCGCAACGATGTCATCGTCGAACGTGCTCGCGACCGACGCGCACTGCGCCCCGCACAAATGGCGACTTTGGCAGCGCGGCGATCATGCCGAGCAAATCGACGGGTGATGCAGCATCCATCATGAAGCGCGCAAAGCGGTCGCCGGACAGACGCTTCGCAAGCATCATCAGATTGCGCGAGAACGCCTCCGGGTCGTGCTGCAACACATCGAGGAAGACTCGATCCAGAAACACATCACGATTACGACCCACTGACACAGCAGACGGGCGACCCTCGGCAACACGGGCTGCCAGCACAGCGACCTGCAGTTGCGTGCGCACGAAGGCGTAGCCACTCGAGGGGCGGACAGTACCGGCCGCCGTGCCGACGGGAATCAGGCGCTTTGACGAATGCTCTGATCGGTTGAAGTGAAGCATCGGAATCGTTGCGACCTCCTCGCGCTCGACCTGCCACGTCGTCAGGCCATAGCGATGACCGAGGTACCGCTCCAGCTCGGCCCTGTGCTCACTCAGCGAAATGCCATCGAGGCCAATCGTCGTGTCCTCCACCAACGCCCGAGTCGCACTGAATGGCAAGACGTAGACAAAGTGCAACTCACCATTCGGCCTGACATCGAAATCCATCAACGTCACACAGGAGGGATCAAACACGGGTTCACTCGCCGTGACAAACCAGCCGAGAAATCGCTGACAGAGCACCCCGCGGCCCGGCTGGGGAACCGTGCTGGGCCACGTGGGCCCGCGCGTGCCCATGGCATCAAACAGATGGCTCGCCGACAGGTCTCCCGCCGACGTCTCAACAGTTACCCCGGCACCCTCCTCGCGCACTTCGCCGATCGTGGTGCCGAGCAAGAGATTGCAGTTCGGAGCAGCACGCAGCCGCGACAGCACATCCTGATAGAAACGATCTGCAGGCAAGTAGCAGTACGGCGCCAACAGCGACGACTGGCGATGGGCCGTGGTGCCAGATCTAAAACTCCACTGACTCCAGCGTTGCTGCACAAGCTCTCGGTAGGGATGCGGATGAACATCCCAAAAACCCCACGTCCGATCATTCGCGAAATCCTCACGCGCATCGGCAATCACAATCGGCGAACGGACGCCCCGACGGAGCAGGGCATCGGCCAACGACAGGCCCGCAAGGCCCGCACCGAGAATCAGGTTCGACGCATGAGGACTGTTGGTCGACACGAGGCTTCTATCATGACCGAACTCAGTCCAATCAGGCCATGGCCAAGCGGGCCGAAAGAGATCCACGCGGGTTCGCATCGCCCCTCCGACATGTCGGCGCCATCGATCGCGCTCCACTGACCTTCAGCGGGCGGATGTGGTCTCACGGGTGGCGGGACAGCACTGCTGCCCCGCCACCCATGCGGACCTCAACTCGGCTTGTTGAAGTTGCCGTAGGAGTTCAACGTCCACTCGCCGTCGTAGAACACAAATACGGCAAGGGCCGGGTTCGGCGCGGCCGAGTACTTGACCCCATTGATGATCGATCCCTGCACTGCAATCCAGAACGTCACGGTGATCACGGTACCGCTACGCCTGACGCGAAACTGCGACAGCTCGTACCCGGCGAGGTAGGACGGCTTTGCCAGAAACGAGTCCTTGTCCTGACGCACGCCATTGGTGCGCTGGATCTGAAAGCCCGGGTTGAGGAACGACGTGAGCGCAGGTACGGGGTCGCCCGTCTTAATGATGTCCAGGAACGTTCGGGTAAGGTGCCGACCCCAAGCAGCAGCGGAGACCTGCTGGCCGTTGAGCTTCATCGAAGCAGTCGCCTGCTTCGTCGTGTCGGCCGAGGCTAGGACAGGAGTGGCGCAGGCCAGCATGACGGTAACGGCTGCAACTATGAGTACGCGATGTGGTTTCATGGCGCCGAACCATAGCCATAAACCAACGGTCGATTTGTTGATGTAGGGATATCCCCACACGCCGGTCAGGCCCGGCTAGCGCCCGGCTTCCACGTCGTCTCTCCCCCATCGCCATTGGCGGCACGGCCGAGGACAAACAGCAAATCCGACAGGCGGTTCAGGTACGTGATCACCTCGGGCGTCATCGGCTCAGTGGCGGCAAGAGCGACGGCGTCGCGCTCGGCTCGTCGGCAAACGGTGCGCGCAACGTGGAGGTGTGCCGATAGTGGCGTGCCACCCGGCACGACGAAGGACGTCAGTGCTGGCAACTGCTCGTTGATTTCGTCGATGCAGTCCTCGAGCCACGCGACCTGATCGGGGCTGACACGCAGACGCGAGCGGTGCTTCTGGTCATCCTCAGGCGGCGGCGGCACGCAGAGGTCGGCACCAACGTCGAAGAGGTCGTTCTGGATGCGCACAAGCCACGCGTCCCAGACAACATCGGTGCTATGGAGGCGGGCGACGCCGAGCGCAGCGTTAAGTTCGTCCACGGTGCCGTAGGCCGCGACGCGGGCGTTGTGTTTGGCCACGCGATGGCCGTCGCCGAGGCTGGTCTCGCCGAGGTCGCCCCCGCGCGTGTAGATGCGGTCGAGGCGGACCACGATGTCGTCGTTGGGAGCGTCGCTCATATCGATCAGATCGCTTTCATCATCGCTTTAGCCGAGTCTACGCCGGCAAGACTTCGAGCACCATCGCATCGCCCTGGCCGCCACCCGAACAGATCGTGGCCACACCGATACCACCACCGGCGCGCCCGAGCTGGTGCACGAGCGTACCGACGAGTCGAGCACCGCTGGCGCCAACCGGATGTCCAAGGGCCACGGCTCCCCCGAGGCAGTTGACCCGGTCGGGGTCGATGCCGAGCGTCTTGATCGTATTGAGCGCGATCGACGCGAAGGCCTCGTTGACCTCAAGCATGTCGATGTCGGCGAGGCTGAGACCGGCCTTCGCAAGCGCGGACTCCACTGCCGTCGAGGGCGCACAGGCCAGCCGGCGTGTGATGTCCGCCGCTGTGGCCGACGAACGCACGATTGCCAGCGGCTTGAGTCCACGTTGTACTGCAACCTCTTCGGAGACGGCGATCACCATCGCGGCGCCGTCCGTGACGCCCGGACTGTTGCCGGCCGTATGGGTGCCGCCCTCGGTCAATGGGCCAAGCTTGGCGAGCGACTCGAGCGTCGAATCGGCGCGTGGGCCCTGATCCTGATCGACGACACGCTCCTGCTTGCGCTCACGAATCGTGACGGGCGCGATCTCGGCGGCAAACGAGCCATCACTCTGGGCCACCACAGCACGCTGATGCGAGCGCAGCGCCCACGCGTCAAGCTCCTCGCGCATCAGGCCAAGCTCGTGCGAGACCTCATTGGCCTGGTCGTACATCACGCGCTGCGTCCACGGGTCCCGCAGTCCATCGTGCAGGTCGGCGTCGACGAGTTGCGTGTCACCGAAACGAAAGCCCTGGCGCGCGCCGAGCGCAAGGTACGGCGCGCTCGTCATCGACTCCATGCCACCCGCCAGCACGACAGCGGCCTCGTCGAGTCGAATCAGGTAGTCGGCCAACGCAATCGCGCGCATGCCGGAGGCACAGACCTTGTTGATGGTCTCCGAGCCACTCTCGACAGGAATGCCGATGCGCGTCGTCACCTGACGCGCCATCGCGTGCATCTGCCCGGCCTGCACCACCGTGCCAATGAACGAATAATCGACGTCGGCACCAGTCAAACCAGACCGCTCAATCGCCGCAGCAGCCGCAGCAACGCCCAAATCGACGGCCGAGGCGCCCGCCAGATCGCCACTGAGGCGACAAAACGGGGTACGAGCGGCGCTAACGAGGACGGTGCGAGCCATGGGAACAGGCCTCCAAAACAGTGCAGCCACAGGATGCGGCAACGGCCGGAGGCTACCACGTGGGCAGTTGACAGATGCCCTCTCACTTGTCACCCTGCACCCATGCAAGGGATCCGCAACGAGGCGTGGTGGTGGCTTATGTCCGGGCGGGATCCTGTGCGCTAACACGCACTGCCGATCTGTACCGCCCGGGCTCCCTGACAGGGAGCCTTTTTTATGCCCGCAAACTGAGGAACATGAACCCAACCGAACCCCGACCCAAGAATCTGCCAACCGTGCGCCCCAGCGTGCGCGAATTGCCGGCCGATCTGTTGACGCCTGTTGGCGCCTACCTGCGCCTGCGCGACCTTGGACCGGGTTTTCTGTTGGAGAGCGTGGAGGGCGGCCAGCAGGTCGGCCGCTACTCGTTTTTGTCGGCGGGCTGCGAGCGCCTTGATCTCGATCTGACGGGCGACGACCCCTTCGCGCCGCTCCGCGCCGCCCTTGACGCGAACCGGACGCTCGACCTGACCGGCCTGCCCCCCTTTGCCAGCGGCGCCGTTGGCCTGCTCGGCTACGACGCGATCCCGACCTTTGAGCCGACCGTGCCCCTACCGGCCGCCGAGGATGGCGATCTCGCGCACCCCGCCAGCTTTCTCCTGACCCCCGTGGTCGTCGCCTTCGACCACGTGCGCGCCACCGTCCAAGTGATCGCGCAGCCCGGCCACGAGGCGCTGGCCGACGAGATGACCGCCCGTCTGCTCGGCCCACTGCCCGAGGACGTACAGCCCGTACCGCCGCTGGTGACAGGCGGTGAGTCGGTCGCCGACCTCGAGATCGACGAGTACATCGAACGTGTCGAGATCGGCAAGCAGCACATCACCGCTGGTGACGTCTTCCAGGTCGTGCTCTCGCAACGCCACCGTCGCCGCACACCGCGGAGCCCCGTCGCGATCTACCGCGCGCTCCGTGCCGTCAACCCCTCCCCGTATCTGTTTCTCGTCGAGCTCGGCGAGCTGGCGCTGATTGGCGCGTCGCCCGAGACGCACGTTGCTCTGTCGCGCGACGGCATTGCCGAGTTGCGCCCGATCGCTGGCACGCGCCCCCGTGGCGAAGAGGCCGAGGAGGACGATCGACTCGCCGACGAGCTGCTCGCCGATCCCAAGGAGCGGGCCGAGCACCAGATGCTCGTCGACCTCGCCCGCAACGACCTCTCCCGTGTCTGCGACCCAGGCACCGTCCGGCCCACTCGATTGCTCGAGATCGAGCGCTACAGCCACGTGATGCACATCGTCTCGCGCGTCGAAGGCAAGTTGAGCGCCGGCGAAGACGCCTTTAGCCTGCTGGCGGCGACGTTCCCCGCAGGCACCGTGTCGGGCGCGCCCAAGGTGCGGGCGATGCAGATCATCAGCGCACTCGAACCACACCGTCGTGGCGCCTACGCAGGGGCCGTTGGCTACCTCGGCACGGACGGCACCCTCGATACCTGCATCGCCTTACGCACAATCCAACTACGCGACGGTGTCGCCACGCTCCAGGCGGGTGCGGGCATCGTGGCCGACAGCGACCCGGCCGAGGAGCACCGCGAGTGCCTGCGCAAGATCGCCGCATTGCAACGCGCTGTCGACCTCGCCGATGCCGGAGTCTACGGACGATGATCCGCGTGCTTCTAATCGACAACTTCGACTCGTTTACCTACAACCTCGCCCACGGCTTTGCCGAGGCGGGTGCCGACGAGGTTGTCGTGCGCCGCAACGATGCCATCACCGTCGCCGAGGCGGTTGCGTTGGCACCCACGCATCTCGTGATCTCGCCCGGCCCTGGTACTCCCGACCAGACCGGCGTCTCGGCCGACCTGATCCACGAGTTTGCCGGCAAGATCCCAATCCTCGGTGTCTGCCTCGGCCATCAGCTGCTCGTACAACTGCACGGTGGTGTGGTGGGCTCGGCCAACGAACTCGTCCACGGCAAGGCCGACGACGTCACGCGCAGCGCACCCGACCCACTCCTGGACATGCTCGACGAGCGCTTTAGTGCCGGCCGCTACCACTCGCTAGCCGCCCACGAACCGATCCCTGCCGATCTGGTGGTGACGGCTCGCGCCGACGACGGTACCGTGATGGCCGTGCGGCACACCTCGCAACCCACCCACGGTTTGCAGTTCCATCCCGAAAGCGTCTTGACGCCACAGGGACCCGAGATGATGGCTGCGTTCCTTCGCCTGGCGGTAATGGCATGACCGCCCTCCATACCGCGATGGTGCGACTCCTCGCCGGCGAGAGTCTGTCCGAGGAAGCTGCACGCGCTGCGCTCGACGTCGTGATGAGCGGCGAGGCAACGGCCGCCCAGACGGCGGGCTTCCTCGTTGCATTGCGCGCGAAAGGTGAGTCGCCCGAAGAGATCGCTGGCTGTGCCCGTGCCATGCGCGAGCACGCAATTGCAGTGCGGCCAGAGCGCACAGACCTTGTCGACACCTGCGGGACGGGTGGCGACCACACTGGTTCGTTCAATATTTCGACCGCCGCTGCACTCGTCGCCGCAGGCGCTGGAGCAGGCGTTGCCAAGCATGGCAATCGCTCAATCTCGTCGAAATCCGGGAGCGCCGACGTGCTCGAGGCGCTCGGTATTCCCGTCGAGATCCCCCACGCCGCCGTGGCCAGCATGATCGACGAGCACGGCTTTGGCTTCCTCTACGCACCGAACCACCACCCCGCGATGCGGCATGCGGGGCCCGTTCGCCGCGAACTCGGGATCCCCACGATCATGAATCTGCTCGGACCGCTTGCGAACCCCGTCGAGACGCCGTTTCAGATCATTGGGGTGGCGCGCCCCGACCTCGTCCAGCCGATGGCTGAGGTGATGCGGATCCTCGGCATTCAGCATGCCCTGATCGTGCACGGCGAAGGCGGCTTCGACGAGATCACCCCCTGCGGCCTGACGACGATCGCGGACGTGACGCAGGCTGGGATCGAGACGTGGACCTTCGACCCGGAAGACGTCGGCATTGCTCGCGCACCTGCATCGGCCTTGGCCGGTGCCGACGCAAGCGAGAACGCCGACATTATTCGGCGCATCTTTGAGGGCGAACTCGGGGCGCCCCGCGATGCTGTCGTCCTCAACGCGGCTGCCGCTCTGGCCGTCTGCGGACAGGCCGACGACATCGCCTCCGGAGTTGCGCTGGCAGCAGAGGCAATCGATAGTGGGCGGGCACAGGCAGTGCTGCAGGCGGTCGCCACCGCAGCACAATCCGCAGCGGAAGGAGCGGCGTAATGGGGTACCTACAAGAGATCGGTGCGTGGACGCACCGCGAAGTAGCGCGTCGACGTGAGACGCGTCCGTTTGCCGGAGCGCTGCACGAAGAGGGCCGCGTGCGCGTCATCGCCGAGATCAAGCGCGCCTCACCCAGCGAAGGACCGATCGCTCCGAGTGCCGATGCCGCCGATGTGGCCCGCCATTACGAGGCTGGTGGTGCCGCCGCGATCTCCGTCCTGACCAGCCCGAAGGACTTTGCCGGCTCGCTGCTCGATCTGGCCCGGGTGCGTGCCGTCACCGACCTGCCGTTGCTGTGCAAAGACTTCTTTGTCGACCCCTACCAGGTGGGCGAGGCCCGAGCCCACGGCGCTGACGCAATTCTCGTGTTGCTGGCACTCGTCGACGATACGCTCGCCGCCGACCTGATCCAAGCCGCTGAAGACCACCAGATGGACGTGCTCTGCGAGGTCCACGACGAGGCCGAACTCGCCCGCGCGCTCGCACTTGGCTGCCCCTTGATTGGTGTCAACGCCCGCAACCTGGCGACGCTGACAGTCGAGCCGATTCTGCAGCGCACGCTGCTGTCGTCGGTGCCCAAGGGCTTTATCGCCGTCGCCGAATCGGGTGTCACCAACCGTGCCGACCTCGATGCGGCGGGCAAGGCCGGGGCCTCGGCTGCGCTCGTTGGCACTGCGCTGATGCGCAACCCCGAACTCTTGGTGGAGCTGACCCGCCCGTGACCCTGATCAAGATCTGTGGCATGACGACGGCCGAAGATGTCGACCAGGCGGTTGCCGCCGGCGCCGACATGATCGGTTTCATCCTCGTGCCCTGGTCGCCACGGGCGATCGATCTTGAGCAGGCGAGAAGTCTTCGCGCGCACGTGCCGCCTGGTGTCGAGGCAATCGGCGTGCTGTCCGACGAGACCGCCGAGCGCGCCGTGGCGATGCTCGAGGAGTCCGGGCTCGATCGGGTACAGGTCTACGGGGCCGACGCCGACGCCACCCAGGCGTTGCTCGGCGAGCGTGCAATCGTTGCTCGGCGACTGCCGACCGAGCAGTCGGGCGCAGCCGACCCCGTGCTCCTCGATCGTTCCTTCAATGAGGAGCCAGAGCTCGAGCAGTTGGCAGAACACTGGGCAACCGTGCGCGCCCTCACTGATGCCGGCCGCCGAGTGATCTTGGCGAGTGCACTGACTGTTGATAACGTCGTCGCGGCAATCGCTGCCGCCCAACCCTGGGCCGTTGATGTCGCGCGCGGTGTCGAGCAGAGCCCCGGCCACAAGGATCATGCGCGCGTGTCGGCATTTATCGCCGCCGTGCGCGAAGGGAGTGCAGCATGAGTGATTCCGAACTGCTCAACGAAGGCTTAGCCGCCGACGCCTATCCGCCCGACGCGCTTGGCCGCTTTGGCGAATTCGGTGGCCGCTTCGTGCCCGAGACGGTGATGGCCGCGCTCGACGAGCTCGAGGCCGCAATCGAGGATGCCTTTGCGGATCCTGCATTCCACGAGGAGCGCGCACTGCTGGCACGAGACTTCATTGGCCGCCCCACCCCCATGTACTTCGCCGAGCGCCTGACCGAGGACATCGGTGGCGCGCGCATTTGGCTCAAGCGCGAGGACCTCGCTCACACCGGTGCCCACAAGATCAACAACGCCCTCGGCCAGGCGCTGATCGCCAAGCGTCTCGGCAAGCAGCGCATCGTGGCCGAGACGGGCGCCGGCCAACATGGCGTTGCGACGGCCACGATCTGCGCCCGCTTTGGCCTGCAAGCGATCGTCTACATGGGCGAGGAGGACATGCGGCGTCAGCGCCCGAACGTCGTGCGGATGCGCTTCCTCGGCGCCGAGGTGATCCCCGTCACAAACGGCGCAGGCACGCTCAAGGATGCACTCAACGATGCAATCCGTGACTGGATTACGAACGTCGAGACAACGCACTACCTGATTGGCACTGCCGCCGGCCCTCACCCCTACCCGTACCTCGTGCGGCGTCTGCAGGCCGTGATCGGCGAGGAGTCGCGTGCGCAGATGTTGGATCGCACCGGGCAACTGCCCGACGCGGTCGTCGCCTGCGTCGGTGGTGGCTCGAACGCGATCGGGATTTTCCATCCATTCCGCGACGATCCCGTACGCCTCATCGGCGTCGAGGCTGGTGGCGACGGCGGAGCATTGCACGCGCGAACGCTCAGCGGTGGTCGCGTTTCGATCCTCCACGGCTCACGCTCGTTCGTCCTCTGCGATGACGACGGTCAGGTCGTCGAGACGCACTCGATTAGTGCCGGACTCGACTATCCCGGCGTCGGCCCCGAGCACGCGGCACTGATGACCTCTGGCCGCGCCGAGTACGTGGGCGTGTCCGATGAAGAGGCGCTCGTGGCCTTCGATCGTCTCTGCCGTCTCGAGGGCATCATTCCTGCACTCGAAACCAGCCACGCGCTCGTGACCGCCGAACGACTCGCGAAGGAGCTGGGGCCCGACGCCAACATCGTCGTCGGCCTGTCGGGCCGTGGCGACAAGGACGTTGACCAGATTGCCGAGCGGAGGGGCCACGCATGAAGATTCCACGCCCCTCGCTCGCGGTCTACCTGATGGCAAACGAGGCTGCCCCCGAACTGGCGGAAGCCGCCGTCCGTGGTGGCGCCACCGTGATCGAGCTAGGCATCCCCTACTCCGACCCACTCGCCGACGGCACCACCATTCAACGCGCGGCTCAGGCAGCCCTCGATGCAGGCATTACGCCCGCACGAGCGCTCGAACTGCTCGCCGAGATCAACCGGCGCGTCGACGTTCCACTGGTCCCGATGACGTACGGCGCCATCGTCGAGGGCTATGGCGAGGAGGCCTTCTGCCGCGACGCCGCCGCCGCGGGCGCTGAAGGCCTGATCGTGGCGGACATTCCGCCGGAGGAGTCTGGACGTCTACGCGCTGCCGCCGAGGCCGTCAACATCGACCTGATCCACCTCGTCTCGCCGACCTCGCGTCCCGAGCGCATCCGCGCCGCCGCCGAGGCCAGCCGTGGCTTCGTCTACCTCGTCGCTGCCGTTGGCGTGACGGGTGCCCGTGAGAATCTCGATAGTCGTGTCGCCGAGCTGCTGACCACGACGCGGACCGCTGCTGGCGATACGCCGATCCTTGGTGGCTTCGGCGTCTCCACCCGCGCGCACGTGGCGGGATTGATCGCCGCTGGTACCGATGGAGCGATCGTCGGCTCGGCCGCGATCGATGCAATTGACGCCGGCGGCGCCGAGGCACTCGAGGCGCTCGTGCGCGACCTTGCCGCCGGTCTCGAGTCGTAGCCGCAGCGTCCGCCGGTACCTGCCCTCAGTGCGTGTGGTTGCCTAGGCCTATAACCCCCGTCAACACTCGTCGGCACACGAGCTCCCCGTTTTGCGTTGCTGTCATCGCTACGATAGTCCTATGCGAATGGACTCAATATGGAACTAACGCTTTGGCAGGAGATTTTTTGGGTCTGGGTGGTCTTGACGATCGCGCCTAAATTGGTTGTCTTTCCCGTCATCCATCTGATGCGCGAAGCGGTCAAGGACACGAAGCGGCAAGACGAGATCGACGCTGCCTGGCTTGCCAGCCTGGAAGACTCGGACACTGGTGGCGGCAATGATCGTCATCCCCGCAGCCGGCGACCGTGGATGCCTGGCCCACGACGAGGCCCCGGCAATGGCACGGGTGGCTCGGCGCGCGTCGAGCCACGTTCGCCGCGACGGATCGAGGTGCGGGCGCACCGCCTTCGCCGTCCTCTGCCCTCGCGGTGACGATCGCACAACTGATTGGCGAACTCGCAGCCTGCGAGACACCGTCGTCGCTGATCAACCCGTGCGCCTGCGGGTTCTGGCGGGCGAGCAGCGACATCGCGAGCCGGGAGACCACGCCGACGCAGAAGACGCCCGTCGCGACCGCGACCACCAGCGCCGAGAGGACATAGCGC
>JAEMTW010000005.1:0-641 GCA_016462095.1 Thermoleophilia bacterium | reverse complement strand
ACCCGTATCGGCACCACGTCGCCGAGTTCGATGTGCCGAAAGCTCCGGCGCTGCGTCAGGCAAACCTGCTGGCCTACCTTGCCGAGCGACCAACGCCTCGCGCACTGCTCGTCGGCGAGGCGATGGGGTGGCGAGGTGGACGCTTCTCTGGGATTGCCTTTACGAGCGAACGGCAACTGGCCGATTGGGGTGCGCCCTTCGCCGCATCGTCACTCCACCCGGGTGGTTGGACAGAGAGCTCGGCCACGATCATCCATGGCGTGCTCGACGAGTTCGAACTTGAACGCCAAGTCGTCCTGTGGAACACCGTTCCCTTTCACCCCCACCCACACGGGAAGCCGCTTGGCAATCGCGCCCCGAAAGTGGGCGAGATCGCACTCGGTAAGCCCTTCTTAGAGCAGCTCGTGGCTCTGCTTGAGCCGTCCGAGATTATTGCCGTCGGGCGGATCGCCGAGGGCACGCTCGGCGACCTCGTAACGGGCCGCGTGCGCCACCCCGCCAACGGCGGCGCCACGCTCTGTCGCGAGGGTCTGCGGACCCTGCTCGGCTAGTCGCGCGGCGCGCAAACCCCAATCAGCTGCGGAGCGTCGACTCAGGGAGGACATCACAACCGCGCGGATGTCATGTCCTCCCCACCATCG
>JAEMTW010000315.1 GCA_016462095.1 Thermoleophilia bacterium | reverse complement strand
CAACCCAAGCCCTATCGGGGCGATAACGTAGCCGCAT
Organism: Thermoleophilia bacterium; assembly: GCA_016462095.1. Lineage (GTDB taxonomy): Bacteria > Actinomycetota > Thermoleophilia > Gaiellales > F1-60-MAGs149 > F1-60-MAGs149. The sequence goes on along the minus strand of JAEMTW010000315.1, from coordinate 1,559 downwards.
TCTTCAACGGTCTGCTCCCCGAAGGCGAAGCCCGACGAATCATCGGATACGACCTCGGCATCGACGCCAACGACATCTTCGAGATGCTTCGCGCAATTGGCGCCGAATGCGCCGGAGCACTCAGCATCACCCCCGAAGACCCACCACCGCGACAACGCCCACCAGACCAAACCAATCCGATCCTGACGGATGACGAAATAGCCTACGACCTCTCCCGTCTACACATCACACCGTTTGGTGGCGGCGACGAGAAACGAATCAGCCTCGCAGGTGTCCAAGAGAAACTCCTCCTCACCAAGACGCCTGACGGATGGACACGCCCCACGTCGACCCTCGCATCGACGCATCTCGTGAAGCGGCGCATCAGCCTCTTCCCCGACACGATTCCCAACGAAGCAGCGTGCCTAGAACTGGCTCGAAAGCTTGGGATCCGTACGACCGATAGCGAAATCTGTACCTTCGGAAACGAACAAACACTCGTCATCGACCGCTTCGACCGCCACGCCGACCGTGACGGGACGATCAAACGAACACACCAGGAAGATCTCTGCCAGGCGATCGGGCTCAACCCGAATGACAAGTATCAGCGGGATCGAGAACACCCCAGCCTCAATGACGCCGCAAGCGTCCTCCGAGACTGGGGCGAACCCGGAGAACTCCTCCACCTCTTTGACCAAACGCTGCTGACAGTCTTGGTCGGAAACGCCGATGCGCACGCAAAAAACATCAGCTTCCTCCATACCCGGCCAGGCTTCGTGCAACTCGCACCCGCGTACGACGTGATGAGCCTCACCCAATACGATGATCACACCCCCACGCTCGGTCTGCGCGTCAATGGCGTTGCGGATGCGAACGCCGTCACGCTCGCTGATGTCATTGCAGAAGGTGCTCGCTGGGGACTGCCCAGCACCGTGCTTCGCGACCGAGCGGCCGCTCGTATTGAACAGGTTCCCGCAGCTCTAAGCGCGGCCATCACTCGCGCGAACCCCAGACAGAAAATGATCGACACAATCGACGCCAATTATCAGCGGCTCGCGCGAGCAATCAACATCGCCCCGACGAGTATCGATACCTAGCCCAACCAAGGCAGCTCGAGGCCTAGGATCGCGGATCGCGTCGGTCTATCCTTTTACTCGTCGGGAGTGTCGCATTACACCCTCGCTCGCCCACATCAAAAGTTGAACTGACTGGGCCAGACGCGAGTGACTGCGACTATCTCTTGATGGAGTTAGGTCAGATACCGGAGCGACTCGCCGCACTGCCGCTCGTGCTGGATGGGCTTGACCTTGAGGTCCTTGAGCAGCCCATTGCTATTGGTGGCGTGCGCCACACAACTGTGGTTCATCTAAAAGGTGGCGGCCTAAAGGGCGTGGGAGAAGACGTCACGTTTCAGGATGACGACCGCCTGAGCACACTGCCGACAGAGGCGCTGTGGCGGGGAGTAACGACGCTCGGAGACGTCTGGGATCGCCTCGATCAGACAGACCTCTTCGACCGCCCGCCTAGATATGAGGTCGTACGCAACTATCGTCGCTGGGCGATCGAGGCAGCGGCTCTCG
>JAEMTW010000132.1:4257-5657 GCA_016462095.1 Thermoleophilia bacterium | reverse complement strand
AACCAAGAAGGCAGCGGGCAACGCCCAGAAGACGCCATAGACGGCGCCACGAGCAATTGGCTGGTTGAGCGCCGTCCAATGGAGCAGCGCGATCACCGGGATCAGCACGACGAACGCGATCAGAAACTGCAGCCCCATCTCGAGGTTCTCCCAGCGCTGAATCAACTTCGGCGACGACTGCTCGGACATACCGGCAGGATACGACCTTGACGCTGATAGCGTTCCGCTACGCAAGCAGCAGAAGGAGCGCCGCGGTGGGCCGAACGACATACGAGAAGATCTGGGATTCGCACGTCATCGATAACGACCTGCTCTTTATCGACCTGCACCTGATCCACGAAGTCACGACCCCCCAGGCCTTTGAGAGCCTCCGCCTCGCCGGTCGTGGTGTCCGCCGCCCCGATCGCACGCTCGCAACGGCCGACCACAACACGCCGACCACTGCGCTCGAGGATGGCATCAGCGACCCGATCTCGAAAAAGCAGATCGACACGCTCAAGCAGAACGTCGAAGACTTCGGCATCGTCTACTACCCGTGGGGCCATCGCCGCCAAGGCATCGTCCACGTGATTGGTCCCGAGCTGGGCGTCACACAGCCGGGCATGACGATCGTCTGCGGCGACTCGCACACGGCGACGCAAGGCGCCTTCGGTGCGCTTGCCTTCGGTATTGGCACCAGCGAGGTCGAGCACGTGCTCGCCACGCAGACGCTGCCACAGAAGAAGGCCAAGAAGATGCTCGTCCGCTTCGAGGGCGAGGCTGGTCGCGGCATCGTCGCGAAGGACTTCATCCTCGGACTGATCGGCCAGATCACCGCTGCTGGCGGCGCGGGCTACGTGCTCGAGTACGCCGGCCCTGCGATCGAGGCGCTGTCGATGGAAGGCCGCATGACGATCTGCAACATGTCGATCGAAGCCGGCGCGCGAGCAGGCTACGTGGCACCCGACGACACGACCTTTGCCTACGTCGAAGGCAAGCCGGGTGCGCCGAAAGACTTCGACGCTGCCGTCGCCGAGTGGAGCCAGCTGCGATCCGATCCCGACGCCGAGTTCGACCACGTCGAGATTGTTGACGTGGCAAACATGGCGCCGCAGGTCTCGTGGGGCACGAACCCAGGCCAGGTTGCTGCGATTACCGCCTCCGTGCCCGAGCCGACGAACGACGATGAGGAGCGCGCACTGGCCTACATGGACTTGAAGGCCGGCACGCCGCTGCAGGACGTGACGATCGACCGGGTCTTTATCGGCTCGTGCACGAACAGCCGCATCGAGGATCTCCGTGCCGCCGCTCAGATCGTCGAAGGCCGCAAGGTCGCCTCGACCGTCAACGCGATGGTCGTGCCAGGCTCGATGCTCGTCAAGGCTCAGGCCGAGCGCGAAGGCCTCGACAAGATCTTCATC
>JAEMTW010000132.1:0-4247 GCA_016462095.1 Thermoleophilia bacterium | reverse complement strand
TTTGACTGGCGTAACGCGGGCTGCTCGATGTGCCTCGGCATGAACCCCGACATCCTCCAGCCAGGCGAGCGTTGCGCCTCGACCTCGAATCGTAACTTTGAGGGACGCCAAGGCAAGGGCGGCCGCACACACCTGATGAGTCCCGAGATGGCGGCCGCTGCTGCGATTACCGGGCACCTGACCGACGTTCGAGAGTGGGAGTAGACGATGGAGCCGTTCATCCGCATTACCGGCACGACCGCACCGCTTGACCGCGCCAACGTCGATACCGATCAGATCATGCCCAAGCAGTTTCTCAAGCGCATCGAGCGCACGGGCTTTGGCGAGTTTCTGTTCTTCGACTGGCGCAACGACGAAGACAACTTCGTCCTCGAGCGCCCCGAGTTCCGCGACGCACCGATCCTCGTGGCCGGCCCGAACTTCGGTTCCGGTTCATCGCGCGAGCACGCACCGTGGGGCCTGCAGGACTGGGGCTACCGCGTCGTCATCGCCCAGAGCTTCGCCGACATCTTCCGCTCCAACTGCGCGAAGATCGGTCTCTTGACGATCGAGCTACCGGAGGCTGAGATGCGCGAGCTGCTCGACGCCGCGCCCGCCGAGATCAGCGTTGACCTGGAGGCGCAGACGATCGTGATGCCCGACGGTCGCACGATCGAGTTTCCCGTCGACCCGAAGACGCGCGAGAACCTGCTCAACGGCTGGGACGACATCGCCCTGACGCTGCTGCGCGAGGACAAGCTGGCCGAGTACGAACGCGACCGCGAGCGCAACGGTCCAAGCACACTCTCGCTGGGCTAATTCTTAGCCATGTCGATTTTTTGACCTTTAAACGACATGGCACTGCTCATATGTCGTCACGCGCGACATGGCCAACCCGCACAACGGGGACGTCAGGAGCGGTACGCGACGTACATGCGCTGGCCGGCAATGTGGTCGGCGACGTAGCCGGCATCGCTCCAGACGCCCCAGATGAAGCTCGAGCCGCGCCGCGAAAGCCACGGCAGGCCGAGAAAGTAGACACCGGGTTCGGTTGAGACGCCACGCTTGTGGTCGGGCTTGCCGGCTGCGTCAAAGGCGTCGACCTGTAGCCACCCGTAGTCGGTCCGGAACCCTGTCGCCCAGATAATCGTGGTGACGCCAGCCGCGGCAAGGTCGAGCTCGAGCACAGGCTCCGTGATGCATTTGGGGAGCGGGCCGAGCAGGCGCGCCTGTGGCTCCTCGGGCAGATTGAGGCCGTTGCGCTCGACGTACGCATCGGCCTGGTCCAACAGGTCGAGGTAGTACGCGTCGCCGTACGCGATGCTACCTGCGAGGTCGGGAGCAAAGTGCACGACGCCATCTGCGTACGACTCGGCCCGGCCGTATACCGTCATTCCCTCAGCGACCAGGTCTCGAAAGTCGATCGTGCGTCCGCCGTAGGCACCACTGAAAGCGATCGTGACGTGCTCGGCGCCGGCCGGCGGCGTCTGGAGATCCCAGAGGCCGAGCACACCGAGCCACCAGACAAAGTCGCGGTCGCGATAGCGGCGCGGTGGGCGCGTATGCGGCCCGATCGCCATCTGCACCGAACGCCCGGCGCGCTGCAACTCATCGGCAATCTGCACACCGGATGCGCCGCCACCGACCACGAGCACTCCGCCGTCCGGCAACTGCTCCGGATTCTTGTAATCGCTCGAGTGGATCTGCAGTACGGGTGCGTCTGCCGGCACCAATGAGGGGATGGCCGGTACTTGGAAGGGGCCCGTCGCTGCGATGACATAGTCGGCGTCGATCGCTCCGGCCGAGGTCTCCACCCGGAAGCCACGGCGATCGCCATGGCGCTGGACGGACGTGACGTCGACGCCCGTATGGATCGGCGCTTCGATCTGCTTGGCGTAGTCGACGAAGTAGTCGGCAACGCGCTCCTTGCCCGGGAAGGCATCGGGGTCCATGCCCTCGAAAGCGAGACCCGGGAAGCGATCGTGCCACGCAGGACCGTTGGCCACGAGCGAGTCCCAACGCCCCGAACGCCAGCGCTCGGCAATGCGATCGCGTTCGAGCACGATGTGTGGAATCCCTCGAGAGCCGAGATGCTCGCTGATCGCGATACCCGCATGGCCACCGCCGACCACCACCACCTCGATCTCCTGGGGCAGGTCGGTCGCCACGACTCAGGCCAGCTTGGCCGTGTCGAAGTACTCCGTGAAGCGGACGATCATCCCGTCGCGCAACTCGACAACCATCACCAGATCGAAGTCGCAGCGCACACCCGCGAGGTCGGCAGAGAGGAACTGTCCTTCCGCGAGCGCGACATCACCGCTCATCGCAAGCTGCTTGATCGGCACGCGTACCTCGGAGATCTCCGCAAAGGCGGCGGCGCAGGCGGCACGCACGGCGGCGGGGCCGACAGGAAACCCGTCGAAGAGCGGTCCCTCATAGACACCATCGGGCGCAAAGCGGTCGGCAATCGCATCGGGGTCGCCGTGCTCCCAGGCCGCTGCCAGCGCGCGCATTGTCTCTTCGGCGTTCATCCCAGGCTCCTTCCCACAGGTCGATCGTGCCTACCTAAAGCGTAGCGCCTAGACGTTGAAGCGCACGTTGAGAACATCGCCGTCTTGGACGATGTAGTCCTTGCCCTCAACACGCAGCTGACCGAGCTTCGTAGCCTCGGCACGCGAGCCCGCGTTGACGAGGTCCTGCCAGTTGATGACCTCGGCGCGAATGAAGCCGCGAGCAATATCGGTGTGGATCTTGCCACCCGCCTCAACAGCATTCGAGCCCTGACGAATCGTCCACGCCCAGACATCCTTTGGACCCGCCGTAAAGAACGTGATCAGCTCGAGCATCCGGAAGGCCGCAGCAGCAACACGTGGCGCGCTCGGCTCCTCCTGCCCAATTTCGGCGAGAAACAACGAGCGCTCCTCAGGATCCTCGATCTCTGCCAGGTCCGACTCGAAGCGACCCGCAACCCCGACCACCTCGGCGCTGCCCGCATAGGCCTGCAGCGCCGCAACCGCCTCGGGGTCGCCCGACTCGGAGGTATTCGCGACGTACATCATCGGCTTCGCCGTCAAGAGGTCGGATTGCACCTCGAGCGGCAACGTCTTGAACTTGGCAAAATCGCGAGCGGGTGAGCCGGCATCGAGCACCACACCGAGCTCGGCCAGCAAGTCGGCCTCGGCCTTGGCCTCCTTCTGCCCCACCTTGACGGCTCGCTCCAGGCGCTCCAGGCGCTTCGTCACCAGCGCGCCATCCGCAAACAACAGTTCGAGATCGACACCCTCGGCATCCGCTGCCGGGTCGATCCGACCATCGACATGGAAGACTGCTTCGTCTTCGAAGGTGCGCACGACGTGGATCAAAGCGTCTGCGGCACGCAAGGCCTGAAGAAACTCGCCACTCAGCCCACCATCGCGACCCGCGCCACGCTGCAAGCCGGCCACATCGACCAGCTGCACCGTCGGCGGCACCAGCCGCTGCGAATCCTCGACGGTGGCGAGCGGCGCCATGCGTGGATCTGGCACCTGCGCGACACCCGTATTGACCGAAACCTCGGTCGCCGCGAACGGCTGGACGACGACGCCCGCGCCAGTCAGCGCATTGAAGATAGTGGTCTTGCCGCAGTTCGGCAGACCGATGATTCCGATTTCGAGGCTAGCCACAGCACGTGACGATATCCGGGGTCACTCTTTAGCGGCGCCGCCGCGCCGGCACGAAGAGCCGCGCGACCCGACCCGTGACGGCACCGAGCACATACCCAGCCACCACATCACTCGGGTGATGAACACCAAGATGGACTCGCGTGTAGGCCATGGAGACCGCGGCAAGCTTCAGTGGCAACCGGGCATACGGAACCGCATCGCCCAGTACAACGGCCGCCGCCGCCGACATCGCTGCATGCGACGACGGAAACGACGACGAGGTCGGGGCTTCGATTGTCTGCGGAGCATCCTCGAGGTTCGGACGCTCGCGCTTGGCGATCTGCTTGACGCCATAGTTGACACCAAGCGTCCCCCAGACGGCAACCGCAGTCGCGATGGCCGGGCGTGCATCGCGCTTCGCGAGCGAGACGACAACGCCAAGCGCAACCCAGCCGAGCCCGCTATTGCCAAGCCGTGAGTAGCTCGTGACACCACGATCGACCTCAGGGCTTCGCAGACGCGCGGCCGCCACGAGCAGCGCTTCGTCCGCGGCAGCAATCGTCCCGAGGAGGCCGTTAGAAGCCGACGCGCGCCTCTTTCGAAAGGACGCGCATAAACGCAACCTGG
>JAEMTW010000131.1 GCA_016462095.1 Thermoleophilia bacterium | reverse complement strand
GCCTCAATCCCAGGCGTTGCCTCGCGGCGTGCAACGGCCCACGCAACACGTTTTTCTGGTGCTGTTGGCGCCCCCGCTACGGGAGGTACGACGATCGGCGGCTGGCCGGGCAGCGGGTCGGACACCGAGCGATCGACTGCTGCAGTAACCGGTGGCGTAGGTGGGTCCTGCGTTGCGAGTGCAGCGAGTCCGACGATCACTGCTGCGGCGATTACACCGCCAATCAGCAACGCGAGCAGGCGACCACGCGGTAGTCCGGTCTGAGAATCGCTCGACGACGCCATGACCGCAGGCTATCAGCGGCATCGAAGCGAATCCTGCGCTGCGGGAATACCGCCTACTGTTTGAACGTTTTCCGAATACTATTTGCCGTTTGGCATAAGAAACCGCTATACCTTGAACTGCGCCGGTCCCCCGTCCCGCGCGAAAGTGACACCAGATGCCCACGTACCGAGAACTGCTCGCCCAGGTCAAGCAAGAGATCGCCGAAGTCGACGCAAACGCGTTGGCCGGCGAGCTGGCATCCGCCACTCCACCGGTGCTGATCGACGTGCGCGAGCCGGATGAGTACGAGCAGGGCGCAATCGCAGATTCAATCCACATCCCGCGTGGCTTCCTCGAGTCGCGGATCGAGGCGACCGCGCCCGATCACGATCAGCGCATCGTGCTGACGTGCGCTTCTGGCGCTCGTTCTGCCTTTGGTGCCAAGGTGCTGGCCGAGCTCGGCTACAGCAACGTCGCCTCGCTCGCTGGTGGCTTCTCTGGTTGGAAGCAGGCTGGCAATCCGTGGTCCGAACCGAAGGTGCTCGATGCAGAGCGTCGCCGCCGCTACAGCCGTCACCTCGTGATTCCTGAGGTTGGCGAGGCAGGCCAGTTGGCGTTGCTCTCCTCGAAGGTCTTGATGATCGGCGCTGGCGGCCTCGGCTCGCCCTCCGCTCTCTACCTCGCCGCTGCTGGCGTGGGCACCATCGGGATCATCGATGACGACGTCGTCGACGCCTCCAACCTGCAGCGCCAGGTAATTCACAACATGGATCGCATCGGCATGCCGAAGGCCGAGTCTGCACGCTTGACGCTGACGGCGCTCAACCCGGACGTCGAGGTAATCGAGTACCGCGAGCGCCTCTCGAGCAGCAACATCGATCGCATCCTTGCTGGCTACGACGTGATCGTCGATGGCACCGACAACTTCCCGACGCGCTACCTCCTGAACGACGCGAGCCTGATCCACAAGATCCCTGTGGTGCACGCCTCGATCTTCCGCTTTGAGGGACAGTTGACGGTCTTCAAGCCGTTCGAGGGCCCCTGCTACCGCTGCCTCTTCCCCGAGCCTCCGCCCGCCGAGCTCGCTCCGAGCTGCGCCGAGGGTGGCGTCTTGGGTGTGCTGCCCGGCATCATGGGCACGCTGCAGGCAACTGAGGCGCTCAAGCAATTGCTCGGCATTGGCGATCCGTTGGTCGGACGCCTGCTGTTGGCCGATGCACTCGAGATGTCGTTCCACGAGGTTCAGTTGCGCCGCGATCCGAATTGCGCCGTCTGTGGTGAACACGCTGGACCAATCGAATACATCGATTACGATGAGTTTTGCGCGGGCGGGGCCCACGCGGCCGCCCACTAGGAGCCGATCACGATGCCCATCTCTCTTCGAATGCCGCCGGTTCTTCGCCCCCAAGTTGGCGGGGCCCGTCAGGTTGAGGTTGCCGGCGCGACGCTGCGCGAGGCACTCGACGACCTGTTCGCCCAGTTCCCAGCCGTGCGCGACCAGATTGTCGATGCCGAGGGTCAAATCAATCGCTTCGTCAACGTCTACGTCTCGAACGAGGACGTCCGCCTTGGCCAGGGCCTCGACACGCCTGTGCCCGATGGCAGCACGGTGATCGTCCTGCCCGCGATGGCTGGCGGCTCGGTCTTCCCACCGAATGTCTGCCGCGGCGGTGGCGACGTACTCAGCGCGATTGGCGGCACGCCGCTGATCGAATTGCCGAACCTACGACCCGCCGGTGGCGCTCGCATCTGGTCGAAGTTGGAGATGCTCAACCCGTCCGGCTCGATCAAGGATCGCGTTGCGCTCTCGATGATCGAATCCGCTGAGGCACAGGGCCTGCTCTCTCCCGGCCAGACGATCATCGAGCCGACCAGCGGTAATACCGGTATTGCACTTGCGATGATCTGCGCCGTCAAGGGCTATAAATTTCGCGCCGTGATGCCCGAGTCTGCGACGACTGAGCGGATTCAGCAGATCTCGATGTACGGCGCCGAGATCGTCTTCTCGCCGGGCGAACTCGGCTCCAACGGTGGCGTCGCTCTCGCCCGCGAGTTGGCGGCTGCCGATCCGTCGCTGTACATGCCGTTTCAGTACGCCAACCCCGAGAACCCCAATGCGCACTACCGCACGACCGGTCCCGAAATCATCGAGGCACTCGATGGCCAGGTCGACGCGTTCGTTGCTGGGCTCGGTACCGGTGGCACACTGATGGGTACCGGCCGTGCGCTGCGAGAGGCAAACCCCGATGTGCAGATCATCGCCGCCGAGCCGCTCCAAGGCGAGTCCGTGATGGGGCTTCGCTCGCTGGAGGACGGCTACACGCCCGAGATCCTCGACATCACCCAACTCACGCGCAAGCTCCTCGTCACCAATACGGAATCGGTGCAGGCGATGCGCGACCTCCTGCGCCACGAAGGCATCTGGGTTGGCGTCTCCTGCGGTGCCGCCTTCTCGGTGGCCCGACGCGTGGCGGCCGAACTCGAGCCCGACCAGAACGTCGTGACGGTCTTCGCCGACGGTGGCGCACGCTATGCCTCCGCCAATCTCTTCAATGAGACTGAGGGCGAGGATCTCGAAGAGCTGATGGAGGATCGACTCTGGTGGTAGCCGACGGCCCGCTCGTGCTGCCGCGCTCGCTGCAGAACGAGATTGTCGCGCACGCCAAGGCAGGTTTGCCGAACGAGGCCTGTGGCATTCTCGGTGGACGCGACGGCACAGCCACCCGCTTCTTCCCCGCCATCAACGGCCAACCGAGTCCGTACTTCTACGACATCGACTCGCAGGACCTCTTGCGGATCGTGCTGGAGATCGAGGATGCCGACGAAGACATCGTCTGCATCTACCACAGCCACGTCGAGAGCCCCGCGTTCCCCTCACGCACCGACGTCGAACTCGCCGCCTGGCCGGACGCCGCCTACCTGATCGTCAGCCTCGGCTCGGAGCCACCTGAGCTCAAGGCCTTCGCAATTCGTGCTGGCAAGATCAGCCGGCGCGAAATCACCCTCACCGACTAGTCGGACCTACTTCTGCTTGACGATCTGCGGTGGCTCTTCGTCGCCTTCGGCCACGACCGGCATTGGCAGCAGCGTCGTCTCGAACGCTGTCGAGAGACCGATCACCGAGTGCGTCCGGTTGACCGAGTCGATGCAGCGAATCTTGTGCAGCACCTGCTCGAGATCGGGTGTGCTCTCGGCACGAACCTTGAGCAGGTAGCCCCACTCCCCGGCCACGGCATGGCACTCGAGGACGTTCGGGATCGACTGCAGGCGTTCGGTGAAGTCCGGGATATCGAAGGCTGCGTTATCGACGAAGACGAAGGCAACGACGCCGTAGCCCAGCTCCTCCGCATCGACGACAGCACGGTAGCCCTTGATGACGCCGCGTGCCTCGAGCTTCTTGACTCGCTCATGCGCAGCAGCCTGGGAGAGTCCGACCCGCTTGGCGAGCTCGCCATACGTGGTCTTGCCGTCCTCCTGCAAGATCTGAATGATTTGCCAATCGATCGGGTGCATAGGCTCCGTTACCGAATCTTTACGACTTATTACTTGCCATAACCGAATATCCTCTGGTAGTGTAGAGGAACGACGTGGGGAATACCACCCCCGTCAACCAGGACACTCACCATGCAGCCCTACGCAGCCCTCTCCCTTCTTTACAGTCGCCCGAATGCTGAGCATCTCGTTAATCCCGAGCGCCCCGCAAACCAGGTGCGCACTCGCCGCTTCGCTCTCCGCTCGAAGCGCGTCTAACTCACTTTTCTCTCCACCCTCCTCTCCTCTCCTCTCGTTTCGGCCCCGTCTTTGACGGGGCCGAACGTATTTCTGGGGTCGTTTTCTTCCCTCAACTAGACGGAGATCGTGTGGCGGCGGACGTGATCAGCTTCCTATTGGGGTCAGACCCTTTTAGGAAGTCGGATCGCCTAACCGAGTATGGCAGCGGCAACTAACTTCCTAAAAGGGTCTGACCCCAATAGGAAGCTGATCACCTAACCGAGCATGGCAACGGCAACTAACTTCCTAAAAGGGTCTGACCCCATTAGGAAGCTGATCCAGAATTTGCCTATTTGGCGCATCTTTACCGAATATTTACTGGTTATTAGTTGTATAAACCGAAGATCCTCTGCTAAGGTACGGGCATGCGAATAGAACAGACTCACACCAATGCCCTGACCACCGCCCCCGTGCCTGCGTTCAACTTCTTGTTCGCGAGCTCGACTGACGCCAAGCCCCGCACCAAGGGCAAGTTGCCTGCGTGGCTGACCCGCCCCGCGCTGCGCTCGCGCCGCGTCTAACTCATTTTTCTCTCCACCCTCCTCTCCTCTCCTCCTATCGCAGCCCCGCCATCGGCGGGGCTGCGATGCTTTTGGGACCATGCCTCCCACTCGCACCCCGCGCCTCAAAGCCCGCGTCGCCATCGAGCGCGACGGACGGATCCTCTGCGTCCTCCACGCCAAGCCCGACCAGGAGCCCTTTTGGTGCCTGCCGGGTGGCAATGTCGACAACGCTGAGTCGCTCAGCGACGCCGCCTGCCGCGAGCTACTCGAGGAAGTTGGCGTCACCGTCGAACTCGATGGCGCGCTGCTGATCCTCGATGGCCCGTCCGTTGACGCCGTCGAAGTGATCTTCCGCGGCACCATTACTGCCGGCTCCGCAGCGATGAGTGCCGCGTCTGGTGACGCCTATTTGGCTGAGGCCCAGTGGTTCGACCGGACGGCTCTCCCCGCCAACTTCCGGCCGGCGTCGCTACGACAGCTACTGTCGGGCCCTACCCCACTCGCAGCTCTGCAGACCATCGCCGTCGGCGACTGGCGACCTAGCTGATCAGATTCGACTCGAGCCAGGCGAGATCGGTGGGAATCCCGAGACCGGGACCCTCCGGTGGGCGAATCGTGCCATCTTCGGCGGTAAACAGCGGCTCGGGAAGCAGCCAGTCACGGCGATCTGGCCCCCAGCCTGTTGGATCGAAGGGCACCTCAATGAAGGCACACGTCGAATAGGCCATCGCGACGTGGAGGTTAATCAGGAAACCGATGCCATTGGTCCAGGTGTGCGGCGACCACATGCGACCCGACAGGGCTGCGAAATCGGCAATTCGTCGCGCGCCCGTCACTCCGCCCGACAAGACGACGTCGGTCTGGATTACGTCGACACCACCACGGGCGATCAAATCGCGCGCCTCATGCGACTGGCGCACCATCTCGCCGGCCGCGATCCGCAGCGCCGTCTTCGACCGCAGTTCGGCATAGCCGACGACATCGCCGGTCGGAAGTGGCTCTTCGAGCCAGTAGACACCCATCGATTCGAGGGCGCGGGCACACTGAACAGCGTCGGCCACGTCCCACGCGGCGCGCGTATCGCCCGCCATCCGCCAACCGTGGTTCGCGTCGACCATGATCTCCATGTCTCCACCAATGGC
>JAEMTW010000314.1 GCA_016462095.1 Thermoleophilia bacterium | reverse complement strand
GCCTGGCTATACGGGGCTCCCTCCGCCCAGGCGAACGGGGGGTCGGGGATGATGCGAGAGTCCACCATGCCCTACGCCTCTGCCCGCAAGCGCAGATAGTTGTCGAGCACGTCGCGCGCCTCCTCCGGATCGTGCTGCGCATGCTGCTGGTAGTAGCCCTTTCGGCTGATCCGGTACTGCCCAACTTTGGCGAGGTCGGCGAGGAGCTCCGCCTGCTTGACTGCCATCACGTTCGGGTTGATGATCGGCAGCAGCGGAATGTCGGCCACACCCTCGAGCTGCGCCTTCTCGTAACAGGCGGCAATGATGGTGCAGCCGAGGACGATCGCCTCGGCATCGTCCTCTTCCATGACCACCGTGCACCGCTCGGCGGCATCGCGGGCGACGGCGATGGGGTCCTTGACCATGTCGTCTACGTACCAGTCAATCGCACGGACCGACCGGCAGTTCGGCCAGGCACCGTACTTGCGTACGAGGTCCTCGAGTTCGGGCACGGCCTTGCGGTGGTCGGTGACCACGCTAAACCGCTGCCCAAACGGCCGCACGTTGCCGATACTCGCCTCGAGCGGCCCGATCACCGGCATCGAGGTGATCTCGCGGGCGACCGTCAATCCTGGGTCGTAACAGCAGCCGATCACGAACGCATCGAACCCGTCCTCCTCGGCCGCGAGGACGGCCTTAAACACTTCGGTCTCGACGAGGTGCTTCGGGAGGTAGTAGTCGATGTTACGGGGGCAGTTGTCGAGGTGGACGCTCTCCACCGTCGTGCCCTCACGCAGGTATGGACGCAGCGTGTCCAGTACGAGCTCGTCGAACTGGTCTGTTCCGAATGGGTTGAGGAAGCAGATACGGGTCATGGGGAATTGGTCTCCTAGGTCTTGGCTGGGTTCTCGAACCACGTGCGCAGATGGAAGTCGTCTGCGGTATCGATGGCGATGCGCTTGTTGGATAGGTACTCGCGCATTCCAGCGAGGCCGAGCTCGCGGCCGATACCGCTTTCCTTCCAGCCGCCGAACGGTGTCTCCGACTGGCGAATGTAGTGCGTGTTGATCCAGATGTCGCCGAACTCGAGGCGCTTTGCCAGGCGCAGCGCGCGGGTGATATCAGACGTCCAGACGCTGGCGCCGAGGCCGTAGCGCGTTGAGTTGGCAATCTCGAGCGCGTGCTCCTCGTCGCGGGCACGGAAGACCGTCACGACCGGACCGAACACCTCGGTACAGGCGACCTCGGCATCAGGTGTGAGATCCGCGACGATCGTTGGTGGGCAGTAGCGACCGTCGAGCTTGCCGCCGAGCAGGAAGCGCCCGCCGTCGCGCTCGACGGTGTCGAGAAACGCCTGCACGCGGCCCGCTTGGCGGTCGGAGACGAGTGGCGCCAGCAGCGTTTCCTCAGCTAGCGGATCGCCAGCCGGCATCTTCTCTGCACGACTGATCAGTCCACCGACGAATTCGTCGTAGAAGCGATCCTCAACGATGATGCGCGTCGCCGCCGTGCAGGACTGACCGCCGTAGATAAACGCGCCATAGGCGAGCGCGTCCATGCACTTCTCCTTGTAGCAATCATCGAAGACGAGACAGGGGGCCTTGCCGCCACACTCGAGCGAGACCCGCGTGTG
>JAEMTW010000130.1 GCA_016462095.1 Thermoleophilia bacterium | reverse complement strand
CCGCAGCGCTCAGCCGCGGCCTCGACGTACTCGTCGCCCTGGCCGAGCCCGAGGCCGCGCGTGATGGCCTCGGCGTGGCTCGATTGACCGAACTGATCGGCGCCGACAAGAGCCAACTTTCGCGCACGCTGGCGACGCTTGATGAGCAGGGGTTCGTGACGAGAGATCCGGAAACCCTCACCTATCGCCTTGGCTGGCGACTGTTTAGCCTCGCCGCTCGCTCGGGCGATGCACCTCTGATCGCCGCCACTCGCCCGGTCTTGCTCGCGCTCGTTGCCGAGTTCGGCGAGAGCGCACACCTCTCCGTCCGTCTAGGCGATCAGGTCTTGACCCTTGCGACGGAGTCTCCGATCTCGGTGATCCACGCCCCCGGTCGTGTCGGCGGACTGACTCCGATTGCCACCACGTCCACTGGCCGCGCACTCGTCGTCGACCTCCCCGCTGACGAGCTCGAGCAGCTCGGTCTCGCAGGCCACGCGGCAGCAATTGAGCGTGCCCGTAGCGACGGCTTCGCAATCGTGCGCGAGGAGTTCGAACCCGGCCTCGTCTCGGCGGCAGCCCCCATCCGCGGCGCCAACGACACGGTGATCGGCGCGATCAACGTCTCGGCGCCGAGCTTCCGCTTCGACGACCGTCTCGAGGAGGCGGCACCGATCCTTGTCGCGGCCGCCACCGCGATTGGCATGACCTTCAGTTCGCCGCACCTCGTCTGAGGCTGCCCCGCTACGCTCTGCAATTGCTCTGGGGCGTGGCCAAGTGGCAAGGCAGCGGGTTTTGGTCCCGCGATCGCAGGTTCGAATCCTGCCGCCCCAGCCTTGTGACGACAAGAATGGCTGTCAGACGTCGCTCGGAGCGGGTGAAAGCGAAAGCCGATTCCTGCTACTCGACAGGCCTCGGCAAATTCGACGGTGCGACGAATGGGATGTTGACCGGAGTCGCGCGCAGTGCAGCAATCTGCCTGGCTCCAGTAGGTCAAATTGTCTTAAACCAAGCTATTTCACAGTTATACCTAGGTTGTATCTAGATACCTGATCCCCTATGGTTGTGAAATGCCTCGCATGCGCATCGTCGGCTTCGTCTTCTTGATTGCAGCGATCGTGCTGACAATCGTCACCCTGCGGGGATGATGCGCGCGTCCCTAGCCCTGCTCGCCACGAGCGTCGCCCTCTGCAGCGCGCTCGCACCGAGCGCTCACGCCACGACGATCTATGCGGCGTCATCGCTGGCCAAGGTCGTGCCGACGGTCGCACCCAGTAACACCTATTCGTTCTCTGGCTCCGACACGCTCGCCTTCCAGATCGAGAACGGCGCACCGGCCGACGTCTTCCTGTCCGCAGCGCCGCTCTACGCCGAGCGTTTGCACAGCAAAGGGCTCTGCACGACACCGGTCGTCTTCGCGCTCAACACGTTGACGTTTGTGACTCCAATCTCAAATCCCGCTGGCATCACCCGCGTCCAACAGCTCGACCGGCCTGGTGGCTACCGCCTCGCGGTTGGCGGCAAACACGTCCCCCTGGGGATCTACACACGCACGCTGCTCGGCAAACTCGGTCTTGGACGCGCCCTCCAAAAAAACACGGTCAGCAGCTACCAAAAGGCCTCTGACCTGACCAGCGTGATTGCTCTGGGCTCTGCTGTTGCCGGCTTCGTCTACACCACCGACTGGCACGCGAATCGCTCGCGGCTGCTGCCAATCCCCGTACCGAAAAGCGCTCAGCCACTGATCCGTTACATGGCCTGTGCGGTGATCCGCCCTGGAGCCGAAACGACTGCTGCCCGCGCCGTGATCGCTCGTCTGCTGAGTCTCAGCGGACGCCAAGCGCTCGTCAATGCCCATTTTGGATTGCCAGCGAAGACGTGAACGCGCGGACCCGACTCTTCAGGGGCGTGCTCACGCTGGCACTGGTGATCACGCTCCTCTTCTTGCTGATTCCGATTGCAGCGCTGCTGCTTCAGGTGCCCGTTCGCGAACTCCCCGCCTTGCTCCGAGAGACCGCGGTCACTTCGGCGCTGCTCGTGTCGCTGAAGACCAGTCTGATCGCGAACGTCCTGTTCCTCGCGATCGGCACACCCGCGGCCTATCTGATGGCGCTCGGACGCTTCCGTGGCCGCCCACTCCTCCTGACGCTGATCGAGCTGCCGCTCGTGCTCCCACCAGCCGTTGCCGGAATCGCACTCTTGACTGCCTTTGGGGCCTTTGGACTGCTCGGCTCGACGCTGGCCGAGTTTGGCGTCGTCCTGCCATTCACGCAGGCTGCAGTCGTGATCGCCGTGACCTTCGTTGCTGCGCCGTTTTATCTGCGCGCCGCGATCGCGGGATTCGCCGCTCTTGATCGAAACCAACTCGATGCTGCACGTGATCTCGGGGCGTCGGAGGCCGTGGTGTTTCGTCGCATCGCACTCCCACTCGCTGCCGACGCGCTGCGAGCAGGCTGGGCGATGGCCTTCGCCCGCGGCATCGGCGAGTTCGGTGCCACGCTCCTGTTTGCCGGTAGCGTGGCGAGCCTGACCGAAACGCTCCCCCTCGCCGTGTACGCCCAGCTCGATGTCGACTTCAACTCTGCGGTCGCCGTCAGCATCCTGCTGCTCGCGATTAGCGGCGGCGTGCTTCTCGTTGCCAAGCTGCCGCCACTCTGGAGCCCTAATTCAACGTCGCCGCCGGTCGGCGGCTGGTAGCCTCGGACCATGGGTGAGCAGATTCGAATTGGCTCGGCGGCGAGCATCCTCGGCGTGAGCGTCGATACGTTGCGGCGTTGGGAGAAAGACGGGCGTGTGACGTTCGAGCGTTCGGCGGGCGGCCAACGCACGATCGATGTCGACAGCCTGCGCGATCTCTTGCGCGAGCGAGCGCCCCAGACGGGCGTCTCGGCGCGTAACCAGCTCGAGGGCACGGTCGTGGCGGTCGAGAAGGATGGTCTGATGGCGAAGGTCGAGCTGTCCTGCGGCCCCTATCGGATGGTCTCGATCATTACGCGTGAGGCAGCCGAGGAGCTCGACCTTAAGCCGGGCGATACGGCGACGGCGGTAGTTAAGTCCACGTCGGTTGAGATTCGTCGGTAAACGAACGTCGTGGGTCCCCACTCTGGGTACGAGACGCGTGGCAGGAATTGCCATAGCCGAACCGTCGAGACGCGATACGCTCCGCTCCATGAATGACCGCATCGCAGCCGCAGCCCAAGGTCTCCTTGCGGCGCGCCAAGAGAACCGTATTGCCCTGCTCGATCCAGAGATCGCCCCACGCGATCTAGCCGAGGCCTATGCCGTCCATGTCGCACTGCTCGATCTGCTCAGTGCAAATGGAGGTGGCCCGCGCATCGGTTGGAAAGTCGGCTTTACGAACGACGCCGCCCTCGCGCGGATGGGTGCCAAGGAACCCGTCTTGGCGGGACTGCTTGGACAACACTCGTACGTGGGTGAGGCCGAGCTGGCGAGCCCCGGCGGCAAGGGACTCGGCGTCGAAGCAGAGCTCGCCGTGCGGCTTCGCTCGCCGCTGGCTGGCCCCGTCTCGCGCCAGGAGGCGGCCGCAGCGATTGAGGCTGTCGCGATCGCCATCGAGATCGTGCAGAAGCGCGGTGGCCCCGACGAGATTGGACTGCCCACGCTCGTGGCCGATGGCACCCTGCAGTACGGCAGCATCTTCGGCCCGTGGAATACGACGATGGATCCGATGACGATCAAGGAGTGCGACGTCAAACTCCAGGTCGATGGCCAGACCGACGGCTTTATGGGCGCCACCGAGGTGCTCGGCGATCCTCTCAATGCGCTGACGTGGCTGTCCGCTGCCAGCGAGCGTAACGGCATCGAACTGCAGGCCGGCGACGTGATCCTGCTCGGGGCGATCATCCCCGCCCAACACCTCGAGCCCGGCCAGATGGCCGAGGTTGCGAGCGATGGCTTGGGCGACGTGCGCCTCTGGGTCGACTAACCGACGGCGTTTAGTACGGCCGGACCGCGCCTTGGTAGTCGTCGCGGTTCGACATCGATGAGATCTTCACGACATCGCCGGTCTGCGGCGCGTTGATGTACTGCCCGCCGCCGATGTACATGCCCATGTGGCCGAGGTCCGCTCGGAAAAAGACGAGGTCGCCGGGCAGCAGCTGCTCAGCCGGCACTCGAACGCCCTCGTTCCACTGGGATCCCGTAAAATGCGTCAGTCCGATGCCGACTATTCCGTAGGAGAACTGGGTCAACCCCGAGCAGTCGAATCCGCCCGGCGAGGCACCGCCCCAAACGTACGGCACGCCGAGGTACTGCATCGCGACCGAGACGGCCTGCGCACCCAACGAACCGTCCGTCGGTGGGAGAACAATCGGCGCGGATGTCGTCTCCGTGTCACTCGTGCCTCCGTCCACGGACCCACCAATCGCCACCTCGTCTTGACCGGCCGACTCGGCGCGGGCGCCTTCCTGCGCTGCGAGCGCCGCGATCGCTTGGTCGCGGAGGCGCGCTTGGCGCGCCTGCTCCTCGGCGATCAGGGCCGCGATCTCATCCTCGAGCCCGGCGACGAGCGACTGCTGCTGAGCGATGCCCTGCTCGATCAGCTGCCGCTGCGCCGCCCGTTCGACACGGAGCTGACGCCCGCGCGCCTGCGCATCCTCGAGCGCGCTCTGGCGACGCGAGAGCGCCGCGCGGTCGGCACGCAGGCCCGCCACAAGACCGGCCGACTGGCTCTGGGCACGTGCGAAGAGGTCGGAGACGGCGTAGGCCTCGGAGAGTGAGGTCTGGGCAAGCAGCGAGGTGAGGAGATCCGGGCTCCCCAGCCGATACGACTGCTCGAGTCGGCGACTGAGCTCTGCCTGCGTGACCCCCAGGTTGCCCTTCGTTACAGCAATCTGGCGCTGGTTGAAGGAGATCTCCTCCTCGACCTGCTCGAGCTCCGCCACGGCCTGGTTGTAACGCTCAATCGCGGGCGTCAACTCCTCGCCAAGGCGGACCATCTCCATCCGGGCCGCCTCGGCCTGCGCACGCCGATCGGCGACACCACCGGTCGGAGCGGCCGTGACAGCTGGTGCGGCCACGAGCGCAATCGACAGGGCCAGCAGTAGCAACATCAGGTTCGGGATAAAACAACGAATACGGGCGAGCAAAGGATTACTTCCAATGATTTGAGCGGGCGCACGAAGACGCCCGGGCGGGGACGAGGAGGACTCAGACTTCGATACGACAGAGTGCCAGCAGACGACGCTGGCAGACGTGCGCGTGGATCGACGTCAACACGTTCAAAACACTATCACCGACCATTCGACACAGGCGATCTCACCGTGCGAGCACCGAACTGGCGCCGTTCGCTACACGCTGCGATCAAGCACGACGGGCACCACGCCGGCGGCCCAGGCGCGCGCAAGGTTGCGCTCGACCCAGTCGCTCTGCTGTTCCGCAAAGGTCGTAAACGGTTCGTCCCAGGTAGTGGCGGCGAGGCGGCAGGCGTCGGCAAGCGACAGCACGCCCGTGTGGCCCTTGATCGTCACGAGTCCGGTCAACGCGCGCCACGCACCCATCGGCTGACGCTCCACCAGATGGCGTAGAGGGCGCGATCCGCGTCCCCCCAAAATCGCAGCGTTCGTGATGCCAAGCTGATTACGCGAGAGCCCGAGTGAGGCGGCCTGAGCACGCTCTGCCATTCGCGCCTCTACGAGTACGAGCGCGCCCCCGGGCGCAACTGCAGCAGCGATCTGGTCGATCCCCTCCATCGTCTCGTCGTCACCGGCCCGAAACTGCTCGA
>JAEMTW010000129.1 GCA_016462095.1 Thermoleophilia bacterium | reverse complement strand
CCTTGGGAGGCGCCGCCCAGGCCTCCCGCCGCGGCCGGCTGGGGCGGCCGTCACGTGCCTCCCCCTCCTCCTACTCGATTGTGGGGTCAGTCGCACCCCGTGCAGAGCCTCCAAGGCTCGCACACCACGCTCGTGCTCGAGGTCTTCGTCATCACGGGCCAGACCATGCCCATCATCTCGGCCTCCAAGCTCCAGGAGGCGGCTGCAGCCGCTGGCTGCGGCCTGACTGCTACCCTCGGCACCAACCAAGACTCCTCCTTGTGCCTCCAGCGCCACGGCTTAAGCGCGGAGTCAGAGACTTCCTACGTCCCCCTCAGCACTCGCGACTCCTTGTATACCTTCACGGGCATACTGGACCCTTATGGCTCAAGCAACCTGGTGCTGGGCCCCGGGAACTCGCGGCTCCTCTACGACTCCGGCGCCGCCATGTGCGTCTGTGGGCCTGATCAGCTGCCCCTCACCGACTTGGTGCCCTCCTCGCAGCCGCTGCACGGCGCCGGTGGCAGCAACCTCCGAACCACGCACTCTGGGAAGCTTGCCCTCACGTTCGCGGGTGGCACTCCGCGGGCCCCGATCGTGTCCTTCGTCTGGCCACGTGGCTTTCGACCGACGCAGTACAAAGACGGGGCCGAGCGCTTCTACTGCAACAACGTGTCCGTCGGTCACGCCCCCGGCAACTTCGTGGCCGCTCTCCAAGACGGAGTCCAGCTCAGTGCCCCGTTGTCCGCGCGCCGTGACTCGCACCATCGGCCCCTCCGCACTGCCCGCGAGCTTCACGAGCGCTTCGGCGTCACTGACCCTCTCGTCTTCAAGAGCTTGCACCTCACTGCGTCTGGCGTGACCGCTATCGGCAAGATGAACCGTGAGCGATTCCTCTCCTTGCCCTACGTTCTCAGCGCCGGCAGGCGTGCGCCGGTTCACTCCTCGCGTGTCGATGACGCCAGCACTGCTGCGGGCACCGCCGCTAGCCTCGACCTCACACGCTCCTTCGTTCGCAACGTCGACGGCTTCGTGCTCTCCGCTGTGTTCATGGATCTGCACACTTGGTACATGTGGGAGTCGCCGATGATGAACCACACTGGCGCCGAGTTCCTCCGCGTGCTGCAGAAATACATCGCCTTCGTGCGCGACCATTACCACGTGGACCTCCAGTTCGTGCACTCCGACTGCGACCCTGTGTATACTGTGTCGCGTGGCGGCCCGCCCCGCAACTCCGCGGAGCTTCAAGCCTTCCTCGACCGCCTGCGCACTCCGCTCGCCTTCGTTCACTCGCCTCCTCACGTCCAGGCCTTGAACCCTATTGAGTGCGCCGTCCGCCAGCTGTATCACCTCATGAACTTCTTCCTGGCCCAGGGCTCGCTCTCCATGCTGGCTTGGCACGACATGCTCGTCGCGGCGGTTTATGCGCGCAATCGACTGCCTCACCCGCAATCGCGCCGCGTCGAGTTGCGTGCGCGCTGCCCGTTCGAACTCTCCACTGGCAAGCGCCCTGACCTCTCGTACATGATTGCAGCCCCTGGCGCGCTTGTGACCGTGCTTCGCGAAGGCGCCAAATCAAGTGCTTGCGCCGCCGTCGCCGACCTCGCGATCTACATGTGCCCCGACGGTGCCGGTCACCGCGCTCGTCGCCTCCGCGATCAAGTCCTCGTGTTCTCCCGCAACGTGTCGCCGCTCCCGCCCTCCTGCTCCATCGGACGTGCGCTTGCCTACTCCCACACCCAGCACAATGGCCTGCTGCGCGACGGCTCCGGCCTCCTCGGCGCATCTGCCTCTGGCGTTGCGGCCGCCGCTCGTGGACTCTTTGACTCAGCGCGTGCCCTTGGTCGTCCCCTCGACCCAAACTTCGCGCTCGTGATGCTCAACCCCACCACTGGGCTGCCCGACCGTGTCCAGCACGCGTTCTTCGACGGCGCCATCGGTCTTCGGCTACCCGGCGATCCTGCGCCTTCGCCCGTGCCACCAGCCCCTGTGCGTGAGAATGACCCGAGCATCCAGTTGCCTGACCCTTGCGGCGCCCCTGATCTTGCGCCCGCCCTCACTGAGATCGTCCCCGTCCTGCCAGCGCCAGCGCTCCTCCCTTCGGCTCGCAGTCGGGTCGCCGCCTCGACGCGCCCGCCCTCGTCGATCGCGTGGCTTCGCTCCCTCCCTGTCGCGACAACGATTTCCTTCGCGCCTGATGGAAAACGTGGCGCAGGCAACAAAAGCGCCGTTCGCTACGCCCGCTACTCCCCGGCGCGGAGCCTTGACGAGTACCTCTCCCTGAACCCCGATCGTAGTTTCACCTGGGCCGACCTGCAAAACGACCTCTCCAAGGGCCTTGCCAGTCTCCCAGTCGGTCTCTGGGAGGCCCGTTTCGGCGCCAGCGCGGTCGCCCAAATCCTGTCGCTCACCTCCACGCGCCCGTGGCAGCTTGCGCATGCTGCGCCCGATGCCCTGGTCTCCCTCCCTGCGTTCGTCGGCAGCGTCGCGGCTGCCATCGAAGACTCTCTCCCCGACGTACTCCACGACCGTGCCCGTCGCCTCGCGGACACAGATCCTTCGCTGGCCCTGGCCCGAGACCTCGAGTCTCTCGAAGACGGCTCCCCTTCGCCTCCCCAGCACGTCGGCCTCGTTCAGCAGTACTCCAGCCTGGGTCAAGAAACCTACCGCAACTGGGTCTCATGCGCCGGTCTGTCCAGCGACCCTACGGCCTTGACAGCGATCGCAGACCCTGGGGTGCCCATTGGGTATCGCGAGGTGCACACATCCTCCACGTTCCCCGACTACTGCTCCGGTTTCTTCACCGCCCCGCCATTCACTCCTTTGGCTGACCTCCCGCCGCGTCCTGTCGTCGCAGCAATCACCGACGGCATGTGGCGCAGTGTTCAGGCGCTCTTGCGGTCTCCGGATTGGGATGGACCAAACGGCTGGCACGAGGTCGCAATCAAGGAAATCGACCAGGTTATCAAAGTTAAGAAGGCCCTCATCTTCAGCTCGCATGCCCAGTACGTCGCCGCGCGCGCCGCCTACCCTGCGACCTTTGAGATCCTCAACCTCGTCGTCGTCGCCACGCAGAAGCAGCGCGCAAACGGCGACTTCACGCGCAAGAAGTTCCGCATCACGATTGCTGATGTGAATCGCCCAGGCACAAAGTTCGTCGGTGAGACATTCTCCCCCACCGTGGACGACACCTTTGTGCGTTTCGTTGCCAACGCAACCCTGGGCCGACCACGCGGTACCAGGCGCATCCTCGACGTCAAGGGAGCATACTTCGAGGGTTCTACCGTGCCTGCCTCCGCTGGTGGTCGCAACCTGTGGATCCCAGTGCCCCTGGGGTGGGATGCCCTCGGCTACCCCTCCCACACGGGCGGCCTTCGCAACTACTTCAACGCCGTCGGCAACGCCCCCGGCCTACGCGATGCGGGTCGGGCCTTCTATCTCGTCTATGCCGCCTGGCTCGCCGACAACGGCTTCAAGCAGTCCATCGTGGAACGCTGCCTCTTTTATCGCCACTCGCCGTCTGGAGCTCTCGCCATCATCTGCGTCTACGTCGACGACAACTGGACTTACTTCGAGGATGACTCCGAGTGGGACGCCTTCTACGCGCGCTGGTCCCTCCGCTTCCGAGAATCCCAAAACGTCCTCGAGGCTGGCGACGACTTCTGTGGCGTCTCCTACGATTCGCGGCCCGACGGCACGCTCCACCTCTCGTGTTGCAAGCTTCTTCAGGCCCTCGCCGACATGATTGCTCCCTACCCGGTGGCTGCTCCCTGCGCCTCGCCCATGAACTCCGACATGTTGGTTCGCATGCGCCAGCCCAAATCGGCGACCAACCCGGACTTCCCGGACAAGATCTCCACCGCGCGTTCCATCCTCGGCCTCGGCATGTATGTGGTGCGCGGTGCCCGCCCCGATGGCCTCTTCGCTGCCGTTGCCATCGCGCCGTTCATCGTGGTCAACCTCACGGCCGACGTCTGGGAGGCCTTGCTCCACTGGGCCACCTACCTCGTGCGGTCGCACCTTCGTACCCTCGTGCTGCGCCCCGTGCCCTTCTCGGCCCGCCTCAACTTCTGCGCCTCTTCCGACTCCTCGGCAATCAACGTACCTTTGGCCGACTCGGCGAGCATCGGTCTCACCGGCTTCGAGGCGCTTCCCGTTGCGAGCATGGGAGGCTACGCGCTCTTCTTCGCGGGTTCGGGCGCCTTCTCCGTCGAGTGCTTCTCCCCGCGCACGCTGGGCGATAGCAGCCAAAGTGCCGAGCTCACCATGAGTGTCTGGGCTTCCAAAGCCATCATCGCCTTTCGCATCGCTCTGAAGGAGCTCAAGCTGGGCCCTGACGGCCCCACGGAGCTGCAGCTCGACGCAAAGGCTGTCCTTGATGGAGCGGGCATGGAAAAAGTGGCACGTCGTCAGCGTTACCAGGCAGTGCGGCTCGCCATGCTGCGCCAATGGATCGCCGATGGCGTCCTGCGCTTGAAAAAGGTTAACACGGCTGACATGCCTTCCGACATCCTCTCCAAGCCTGTGGCGCCCGTCGGGCAGTTTCTTCGCCTTGCCGGAATCCTCCTCACGGGCAAGGCGCCGTCTGAGGCCTAGCCCTCTTTGCGACGTGGACCAAGAGTACATCGGGAACTTGCTCCACACCGCACACTACTTAAACCAGCTCTTCGTCTAGCCCCTGCGTGTCTATCCGGGGGGGCGTGCTAATGGCACCCACTCCGGCGTCGTGGCCATTATACGAAGCTTAAAGACAGTTATTTGGCGCGGAAAATGGCGCCCTACAGGACTGCCATTGTTCCTATTAACGTCTGTAGGAAAAAGGAAAATGGCTTCTAAGATCGTTGCAATTATCATCAAGAATGATCTTCTCGCGTCAACAGAAAACCGTCACAGGCAGTGACAGTTTTACCAGTGACGCAGAAGCGTTTCAACGGCAGAATCCAAAAACCCAGAAGTACAACAACATAAAAGAAAGCTTATTATTTAGATTTACCAAAGAGACACTAGAGTTCTTATTCATTCCACCGTAACCATGTTTGTGATATTTGAGCAAGTTTGCATTTAGCCGTGCCCTTGCTTTGGAGTTCTCCTCTCTTGCCGTCTCAATAGAGCACGTAGCTTTAGTTGCGTTTAGTCCTTATTATTATTGTACGATGCTCGCGAGACTCGGCCCTGAAGTTAGCCACTCCGAAATCACCCCCGGCCCTCCTCAACCTGCTGTTCGGCAAGCCCAACCCGATCGCACGAACAAAGGCCTATCAGCTCTGAGCAATTCGACTACCTCGGCTGCCCCGGTGCGAATCTTCCCAGACCCGACTCTGCCCGGAGCCGGCGGTCACGGGGAAGGCCGCCGCGCAGCCCACCGCTCCTCATCGCTCGGTCCCTTCGACGTCTACGCCACGCAGCCCAGCGGCGGCACGCCGAGGGATGACTCCCACTTAAAGTGCACGTCTTCGTTGCTGCCCCCGCCCGCAAGCGCCGCGCCAGCCCGACTACAGTCCACTACCATAGTTCTTGGTCACTCACTTCTCGTCCCCGACCCCTCTGCCCACTTCAGTCAGCGAAGCAGAAATCGGGACATTAGCATGGACAACGACTTGGTGCAACGTTCTTCTACCTCTGCCGGAGAAATTTCCCAGCCTCCCCGCGTTCGGGCCCGCTTTGACAACTTCTCCCGTGGCATCACTCGCTCCCGAAGCTCACCGCCACGGCGGTTGACCTCGCCTACGCGCGCCCCTCTGCC
>JAEMTW010000128.1 GCA_016462095.1 Thermoleophilia bacterium | reverse complement strand
GAGCCGATGTCGGAGGCGGTGGAGACGATCACGCGGCCGGTAAAGGTCGAGGCGTTCATGCCGTGCTCGGCGGTCAACACGAGGTACGCGTCGAGGGCGCCAACTTGTGCGTCGGTCGGCTCGGCGCCGGTCATGATGCGCAGGTAGGCGCGGGCAATCGTGTCGCCGGGCTGAATGTCGCCGGGCGTCACGCCGGCGCGGCGAGCGCCGAGCAGGGCAACGGAGCCAGCGATCGCGCCAAGTGCGGCCTGGGCGTCGGCGGGGGTGCCGCCTTCGGCGAGGTTGCGTCCCATCGACCAGACGCTCATTGCGGAGCGCACGGCGTCCATCGTGAGTGCGTTGGGGTTGAGCGTGGCGACGGTGGCGGGCTCGGCGGCAACTTTGCGCATGTTGTCGAAGACGACTTCGCGCAGCTCGTTGGTCTCGTCGACGCTGGGCAGTCGGCCGGTCCAGAGCAGGAAGGCGACTTCGTCGAACGTGTGCTCGCGGACGAGTACTTCGGCGTCGTGGCCGCGATAGATCAGCTGGCCGTTCTCGCCATCGACGAGGCAGATCTCGCTGGGGCCGATCGAGATGCCCTCGAGGCCGTTGCCGGCGTGCATGCGGGGGTTGGTATCAGTAGCCATGTTCGTACTCCTTAAGTGCGGGAACCCTAACCGGTCTCTGGCGAATTGGAGGTAACCAACCGGCAACGAGCCGCGGACGTTCGACCATCGCCTTTCGGTGGTCGAGCGGTCGCGATTCAGACGCGCTTGGCGTCTTGAAGGCTGCGGTAGAGCCGGTAGGTGCCGAGGGCGATCAGTGGCACGCTAAGGGCGTTAGTGATGACGCTGATAATCGCTCCGATAATCGACTGGGTCGTGCCTTCGGGTGCTGCCAGACCAAGCGACGAGAGCGCGATCGTGATGGCGAAGGCGAACAGCGAGAAGACGACGATCACGCCGAGCGTGGACCAGTAGCGGCCGCGTGTCAGTTGGGCCGAGTGGCGAAGCGCAGGTGCCATCCGCGCATCGCCCGTCACGACGGAGACGGTGGCCACGCCGAGGCGTACGCCGTTGAGGATTGCGGAGCCGAGCAGTGTGCCGAGCCCGAGCGTCAGCATCAGTTGCGAGCCACTAATCCAGCCGCCGGCGATCAAGATTCCCGGCAGCGCGACGATCACGAGGAGCACCAACAGTTGGGTGATCACGTACGTCGGCAAGAGTTCGAAGGCGTCGTCTGCCGCCTGGCGCAGCGTCAGCGGCTCGCCCTTTTCGGAGGCCATCGCGGAGCGGATCGCAATGATCGAGGCGAGTGGGACGAACAGCAGGAGCGCAGCGACGACTTCGATGATCGCGATGCTTTGCTGCGTGCTCTGCGAGTCGGCAACGGCCAGATCGAGCGCGAGCATGGCGATTGCAAGGGGCAGAAAAATCAGGCCCGTCACGAGCACGAGACGGCGAAAAAGGCCTCGGTAGAGGTCAAGCGTCTCGCGGATAACAGATCGAACCATTACGTGCAGGCTACGCGGGCATTCCTCCAAATGCCAATCACATGCGAAACAGAGGTTAATGACAAACCATTTCCCGCATGTATCGGCTGCAACGTGCTTGCCGTTGTCCGGGGTCGCACGTACCCTGCAACTATGCGTGGCACTGCCACGCCCCATTTTCGGAGGAATCTCATGATTCGACATGACGTGATTGTGCTTGGCGCTGGTCTCGCTGGCATGCGCGCAGCCATTGAAGCCAAGCGTGCCGGTGTCGATGTCGCCATCATTTCGAAGCTTCATCCGACGCGTTCACATTCGGGTGCTGCGGAGGGTGGCATCAATGCCGCGCTCGGCAATGCGACCGAGGATTCGCCTGAGAGCCATGCCTATGACACCGTCAAGGGTTCGGATTATCTCGGCGACCAAGACGCGATTGAGGTTATGTGCCGTGAGGCGCCGGACGACATCTACGAGCTCGAGCACATGGGCGCGATCTTTACGCGCGCTTCCGATGGCAAGTTGGCTCAGCGTCCGTTCGGTGCTGCTGGTGCGCCGCGCACGGTCTATTCGGCCGACATCACGGGCCACGTCCTGATCCACGTGCTCTACGAGCAGTTGATCAAGTACGACATCAAGGTCTACGAGGAGTTCTTCGCGACCAAGGTTGTTGTCGACGAGGGTCGTTGTGCTGGTGTGATTGCTTGGGATACGCAGAAGGGTGGCCTGCATGCGATTGAGGCCAACCATGTGATTCTTGCGACGGGTGGCGTTGGTCGTATGTACTACGGCACGACGAACGCGTTTGCGTGCACGGGCGACGGCATGTCGCTGGCCTGGAATGCTGGCGTGCCGCTGAAGGACATGGAGTTCATGCAGTTCCATCCGACGACGCTTAAGTCGAACGGCGTTCTGATCACCGAGGGTTGTCGTGGTGAGGGTGGCTATCTGCGCAATAAGGATGGCGAGCGCTTCATGGTCCACGACGCGCCGAACGCGATGGAGCTGGCTTCGCGCGACGTCGTGTCGCGTGCTGAGTGGCGCGAGATTGCTGATGGTCGCGGCGTCGATGGTTGTGTGATGCTCGACTTGACGCACCTTGGTTGGAAGAAGTTGAAGTCGCGTCTGCCTGGTAGCCGCGAGTTGGCGATGGATTACGCCGGCGTCGATCCGATCGAGCAGCCGATCCCGGTCCGCCCGGGTGCCCACTATCAGATGGGTGGCGTCGATTGCGATATCTGGGGCGAGACGATGGTGCCGGGCCTCTGGGCTGCGGGCGAGGTCGCGTGCGTGTCGGTCCATGGTGCGAACCGCCTTGGTGGCAACTCGCTGATGGAGACGATCGTGTTCGGTCGTCGTGCCGGTCAGGCTACCGCTGAGCGCGTGTTGGAGCAGGGCGATACGGGTGCACGCATCGAGCCGGCTGCGTTGGCCGACGAGGATCGTCGCATCGCTGCCATTCTCAACAACTCCGAGGGCGAGCGCCCTGGCGTGCTTCGCGAGGAGCTTGCGAAGACGATGTACGACAAGGCTGGCGTCTATCGCACCGGCGAGGCGCTGCTCGAGTGCCAAGAAAAGGTGCACGATTTGCGCGAGCGCGCGAAGACGTTGAGTCTCGACGATCACAGCTCGGTCTTTAACACCGATTTGACGACGGCGCTGGAGCTGCTTTCGCTGCTCGAGTGTGCCGATTGTCTGGTCACGAGCGCCGTGGCGCGCAAGGAGAGTCGTGGTGCGCACTCGCGGCTCGACTTTACGACGCGTGACGACGATTATTGGCTCAAGCACACGCTCAACTGGAACGACGGTGGCGAGGTTCGCCTCGACTATCGCCCGGTGACAATCACCAAGCATCAGCCACTGGCACGGAGCTACTGATATGGCCACGATCGAGAATGCCCACTTCACGACCCTCAAGGGTGCGTACGACACGGAGACGATGGAGGCGACCGTCAAGGTGCGCCGCTTCAAC
Organism: Thermoleophilia bacterium; assembly: GCA_016462095.1. Taxonomy (GTDB): domain Bacteria; phylum Actinomycetota; class Thermoleophilia; order Gaiellales; family F1-60-MAGs149; genus F1-60-MAGs149. Next base: position 2,285 of record JAEMTW010000128.1, on the reverse strand, counting down.
CCGGAGACGGGCAAGTCGCGTTTCGACACGTTTATCGTCACGATCCCGGTCACCGCAACGGTCCTCGACGCGCTCGACGCGATCAAGGACACGTGCGATGGCACGTTGTCGTATCGCAAGTCGTGCCGCATGTCGGTCTGTGGCTCGTGTGGCATGCGTGTTGATGGTGGGGCCGCGTTGGCCTGCAAGGTGCCGATGCGGAAGTTTGTCGAGGCTGGTCATACGATCACGGTGTCGCCGATGGGCAACCTGCCGGTGATCAAGGATCTCGTCGTCGATATGACGCCGTTCTGGGACAAGATTCGCGCGATCAAGCCGTATCTCGACACCAAGAATGCTGACACTCCGGCCAAGGAGTGGCGGATCAATCCGGCCGATACGGCTCTGATCCACAAAGAGTCGCTCTGCATCCTCTGTGGTTGCTGCGTCTCGGAGTGCATCTCGATGGAGTCGGATCCCGACTTCCTCGGCCCGGCAGCACTCGCGAAGGCCTACCGCTTTGTTGGTGATGCTCGCGATAAGGATACGCGTGAGCGTCTGCGCGACCTCAGTGGTGCGCATGGCATTTGGGATTGCACGCGTTGCTACTTCTGCAATCAGCGCTGCCCGAAGGGTGTCGATCCGCGCGATGCGATCGCCAAGCTTGGTGCCGAGTCCTTCAAGGAGGGCTTCACCAGCGACGCGGGTGCGAAGCATGCGAAGGTCTTCGTCGATTCGACGTTTAAGGGTGGCTATCTGCGCGAGACCGAGTTGGTCCCGAAGACGATCGGCCCGGCCAACGCCATTAAGGACATTCCGTTTGCGTTGCAGCTTGCACGCGCCGGCAAGGTTCCGAACCCCCTGAGCCCGCATAAGGCGAAGGACAACGACGAGGTCAAGCGGCTCTGGAAGCTGCTCGAAAAAGAAGCGAAGGGTCAGCCGCGCCGTGCAACGGCCGTGCATCCCGACGCTGTTCAGGAAGGCTGATTCCCCCATGCAGGAGCGTTACGCATACTACCCCGGTTGCCTCGCGAGCCTTTCGCAGAAAGAGCTCGATTCTTCGACGCGCGCGATCGCGAAGAAGCTCGAGATCGAACTGATCGAGATGCCGAGTGTCACGTGCTGTGGCGCGGGCGACATTCACGAGGCTAAGCCCGACTACTACCTCCACATTTCGGCGCGTATTCTCGGCCAGGCCGAGCAGTCGGGTTGCGACACGATCCTCACGATCTGCAATGTCTGCACCCTCAACTTGCGTCAGGCCAATATGGCGTTGAAGGAGGATGCGGCCGTCCTCAACCGCGTCAACGACAACCTCAGGGAAGTCGGTGCTGCGACGTATCAGGGCGGCGTGGATGTGCGCCACCTATTGTGGGAGGTGTCGGCGGGTGAGGGCTATGAGCGCTTCAAGAGCATTGCCGTCAAGAGCCTCGAGGGCCTCAAGGTCGCGCCGTTCTATGGCTGCCAGATCTTGCGTCCGGCGAAGATTCTCGGCTTCGAGAATTCGGATCGTCCCGAGTCGCTCGAGCGTCTGATCCGGGCCTGTGGTGCCGAGCCGATCGACTATCCCGCCAAGGTCAAGTGCTGTGGCTTCCCGATCGTGTTGGCTCGCGAAGACGTCGCTCTTGGCGAGCTCGTGCAGCCGCTGGAGCAGGCGATGGATGCTGGTGCCGATGTCATGGTCACGCCGTGTCCGCTCTGCCCCCTTTCGCTGGATGCGTGGCAGCGCAAGGCCGCAGCCTTCTCGGGTCGCGAGTTTGGCATTCCGATTCTGCATCTCGCCCAGCTCTTGGGTGCAGCTGCGGGCATCGAGGAGTCCGAGCTCAAGTTCAAGCGCCATGTCACGCGTCTGAGCCCGTCGGTGCAGGCCAAGCTGCAGGTGCCGTCGGTCGTCGGTACGAAGGTCTAGTACGCGACGAGTCGTTTCGTCGGGTAGCCTTGGCGAAATGACACGGCCGGAGACAGCACAGCGATGATCGGTCAGCTTTCGAAGCTTGCGAGTTCGGGTCAGCGTTTCGCGACGCAGGGTGTCTCGGGTGCGTTGATTGCGAGCGCGACGCGTGGGCGCACGGTCGAGGCGGTGGCCGATCTTGGCGGCTTGTCGGTTTCGTCGCTGATCGAGCGTGTCGGTACGGGCATGTTTACGGCGATCGATTTTGCGATTAGCCAGTTTGCGACGGATACCGCGGTGCGGGCCGATGTCACGCGCATCGTGCGTCGCGACCTCGACGATCGCGCGCTCGAGCGCCAGTTGGTGCGCGACGTGGCGTGGCGCAGTGCGGCGCGTGGTGCGGTCAGTGGTATTC
>JAEMTW010000313.1 GCA_016462095.1 Thermoleophilia bacterium | reverse complement strand
CGGCCTCGGGGATCGTCATAAAGAAGCGCGTCATCTCGGGGTCGGTGACGGTGACGGGGCCGCCCTCGTCGATCTGGCGACGGAACGTCGGAATCACCGAGCCAGACGAGCCCAGCACGTTGCCGAAGCGCACGGCCATGAAGCGCGTATTGGGGTACTGCTGCGCCTCGGCCTCGACGACGTACTCGCAGAGTGCCTTCGAGGCCCCCATCGCGGTCTCGGAGATGACCGCCTTATCCGTCGAGACGAGCACGAAGCGCTCGACACCCGCATGGGCAGCGATCTCGGCAAGTGCGCGCGTAGCGATGACGTTGTTGCGCAACGCGCTAAAGGGATTGGCTTCCATCAGTGGCACGTGCTTATAGGCGGCGGCGTGGAAGATCACGCTCGGCTTGGCCTCGGCAAGGATCTTGCGCATGCGGTCCGAGTCCTTGACGTCTGCCACGCACGAGACGATGTTGGCAATATCGTGCTCGCGCAGCCACTGATCAATCTCGAAGAGGTTGTCTTCGGCATGGTCGATCAGCGTCAGGCGCGCAGGCGAGAGTCGGCTGATCTGCCGCACGAGCTCTGACCCAATCGAGCCTCCCGCGCCCGTCACCACAACAGACTGACCAGCCAAGTACCCACCCATCGAGGCAAGATCAAGGTTGACTGGCTGGCGGCCAAGGATGTCTTCGACGCGGACCTCACGCAGACGCCGCAACAGGTTCGGGTCACCATCGAGCAGGTCGTAGAGCCCTGGCAGCGTCTTGACAGGCACTCCCGCGCGGCGACAGGCGTCGACGACGCGTTGACGCGCAGTGCCATCGGCACCCGGCATGGCGATCACGACCTCGTCGGGTGGCGAGGCCTTCAGAATTGCAGCCAACTCGTGCGTCGTGCCGTCGACCTTGACACCGTGGAGGCGCATGCCCTGCTTGCGCGGATCGTCGTCGCAGAGGCGAATCGGAGTCATCCGGAGGGAGCGGTTAGCAAGCATCTCGCGCACGATCACGGAGCCCGCATCGCCAGCGCCGACGACCAACACCTCGCGGCCGCGCGGGAACAACGTGCCCCGACCCTCAAGGATCGTGCGGGCAATCGCACGCACGCCAACCGTGCCGAGCAGCAGCAGCAAGAAGTAGATCACGAGGACGCCACGCGGCGGCGTTGCCGCCACGGGTGGGAAGAGATTGGCGTAGAGCGCGACGACGACGACAGCAATCAGTGAGGCGCGCAGCAACAAGCGAACGTCGCGGAGCGAGACGTAGCGCCACCAGCGCGTGTAGAGGCCATTGAGCACGAAGACGGCGACCGTCAGCACCACGATCCAAGGCAATGTCGCCCAGAACAGCGTGTCCGCCCAGATCGGCACGACGTCGAAACGCAGCTGGAATGCGAGCCACCACGCCGCCGCGGCGACAGCAGCATCAGCCGCTACATGACCGAGCCGATGCCAGGAAGGGAAACGCATATCAGCAATCATTATAGGTGCGCAGCGGTTCCCCTGCATGTCCCAGGCGACGGTTCGATAACGGGGGCGGACATGACAAGTGCGCACTTGTCATGTCCTCGGGCCAACTCCGAGCCTAACTTGATCCCGCTGGGTTAGACGGACATGACAAGTGCGCACTTGTCATGTCC
>JAEMTW010000004.1:14055-22110 GCA_016462095.1 Thermoleophilia bacterium | reverse complement strand
GCGACGGTATAGGTGATGCCATCGGAAACGCTGCGCGCGACCGCCGCGTTGAGGGATGCCGAAGACGAGCCGCCGAGGCTCATGTTGGCGACAGCGGGGGTGCCGGCAGCGTGATCGGCAGTCACCCAGTCGATGCCGGCAATCACGCCAGTGCTCGTGCCGGAGCCGGCACACGACAGCACGCGTACGGGAACGAGGCTGACGCTCTTGGCGACGCCGTACGTGGTGCCACCAACGCTGCCAGCGACGTGGGTGCCGTGGCCGTTGCAGTCCGTTGTGCCGTTGCCATCGTTGATCGCCGTGTAGCCAGTCACGACACGACCACCGAAGTCGCTGTGCGCGCCCAGAATGCCGGTATCAACGATGTAGGCCTTCACGCCCGTACCCGTGGCGGTGTAGGTGTAGCTGGAGTTGAGTGGCAGGTTGCGCTGATCGATGCGGTCGAGGCCCCACGTGGCGGGGTTCTGCGTGGCGTCGATGCCGACCACACGATCGGGCTCAATGCGCGTCACCGAGGGGTCCTGGGCGAGTGCTGCGACCTGGCTGGCCGTGAGGTCAGCGGTAAAGCCGTTGAGGGCATGAGTGAAGACGGCGAGTGGTGTGGCCCCGGCGCTGCGGGCAAACACTGCAGGCTGCTTGCTCGCCACGACCGTGACGATGTAGCGGTTCGGAATCACGGAGCCGATTTTGGCGCCCGCCGGCACGGTGGCAGCGCTGGTCGCGTCGAGAGCGTAGAGCTGACGGTCGCGCTCGACGACCAAGACCTGCGGGTCATTGCGCAGCCGACGCACATCGGTCGAATCGAGGTTGGCGACAAAACCGTCGATGCCGTGGCGGAAGACCTGGCTGACGTCGTTCTGGCGTGCCTCCTCCGAGTTGACCTTGTTGGTCAGGTTGGCGCTGTCGTCCAGGATCACGACGTAGTCCTGCGATGGCGCAGCGTGCGCGAGCGCAGGTGTCACCGCGAAAGCGGAGAGGGCGATCAGGAGAGAGGCAAAGCGACGCATTAGCAAGTCCCGATTCGGGCGTGGAAGGCACCGAAATACTGCGCCCATTGTAGTGGACGATCGAGCAATCGAAATCTGACGGTCTGATTTGGCGTGGCGTGCATTGAGGGAACCATCGCTGATCAGTATTAAGAATCTGTTGCGCCCGTGTTGTGATCGGGAGCACAGGAAAAAAGCTCCTGCGTTAGACTGCCCTAACTCGTGACGGTTTCCCCCCTCACTCCGACCGATCTAGCCCGCATCCGCGCAGATTTTCCGATTCTCGCGCGAAAACTGCACGGACAGCCACTGGCCTATCTCGACTCGGCCTCGACGTCGCAGAAACCTCAGCAGATGCTCGACGCCATGACGAGCTTCTACTCCACCTCGAATGCCAACGTGCATCGCGGCGTCTACACGCTCGGCGTGGAGAGCACGGATGCCTTCGAAGCCGCGCGCGATGCCGTTGCCGCGCTGCTCAACGCACCGTCTCGCCGCGAAGTGATCTTTACGCGCAACACGACTGAGGCGCTCAACCTCGTCGCCAAGACGTATGGCGTGCAGAACTGTGGCCCCGGGGACGTGATCGTCTCGACGGTGCTCGAGCACCACGCCAACCTCGTGCCGTGGCAGGTGCTGGCCGAGCAGACCGGTGCCACGTTGCGGTTTCTCGACATCGACGACGAAGGCAACCTCCAGCTCGACGCGCTCGACGCGATCGCGCGTGAGGGCAACGTCAAGCTCGTCGCGGTGACCCACCAGTCGAACACGCTCGGGGTGCGTCCGCCCGTGGCCGAACTCGTCGCCTGGGCACATGCTCTGGGCGCCGTTGTCGTGCTCGATGCGGCGCAGACGGTGCCCAACCGACCCGTCGACGTGCAGGCGCTCGATGTCGATTTCCTCGCCTTCTCCGGGCATAAGACGCTCGGGCCAACAGGCATCGGTGCACTCTGGGGTCGCGAATCGCTGCTCGCCGACCTGCAGCCCTTCCTGACGGGCGGCGAGATGATCCGCTCGGTCAAGCTCGAGCGCACGTCGTGGAATAGCCTGCCTTGGAAGTTCGAGGCCGGCACTCCCGCCTTCGCCGAGGCCGTCGGGCTGCACGCGGCAATCGACTACCTGCACGCTGTCGGTCTCGAGGCGATTGACGCCCACGAGCACGCGATCACGGACTACGCGCTTGGACGTCTCACCGAGGTGCCGGGCCTCCGCATTATTGGACCTCAGACTGCGGCAGCGCGAGGTGGTGTCGTCTCTTTTGTGCTTGACGACGTGCACCCGCACGACGTTGCCGAGATCCTCGATCGGCATGCTGTCTGTGTGCGCGCCGGCCACCATTGCACTCAGCCTCTGATCGAACGCCTCGGACTCGCTGCCACTGTGCGCGCCTCGTTCTACCTCACCACCACCGAAGCCGAGATCGATCGGCTCGTTGATGGTCTGCTCGACGTACGCCGAGTGATGGGAGTCTGACGATGGACGATCTCTACCGCGAGAATCTGATGGATCACTACCAGCATCCACGTCACCACGGCCCGATGGCCGAGTGCGATGCCGAGGCTGAGGGGCAAAACCCGCTCTGCGGAGATCAGGTCGTCGTGCAGGTCAAACTGACCGACGGGACGATTGAGGAGATGCGCTTTACGGGCCATGGCTGTGCCATCTCGCAGGCGGCGACGTCGATGTTGACCGAGCTCGTGCAGGGGCTGACCATCGAAGCGGCGGCCGCGTTGCCTTCGCAGGCAATCCTGGACGAACTGGCGATCCCGCTGTCCGCGATGCGCGTCAAGTGCGCCGTGTTAGGGCTCGGCACGCTGAAGCTCGCGCTCCATCGCGCGGCTGGTACACCGCTGCCCGCCGAGTGGGGCGACACGGACGAGATGGTCTGGTCCTAGTCGGACTCGGCGTCGAGCAGGCGCGCACCACGAAGTGCGAGCTCGAGGCGAAAACGGTCGTCCGCGTGCTGCAGATCGAGTGAGGTCAGCTTTGCGATCCGAGCGAGCCGATAGCGCACCGTGCGCTCGTGGACGTGAAGCGCGCGCGCGGTAGCCGCCACGCTGAGACCCTCCTGGAGCCAGGTTGTGGCGGTCTCGATGTAGTGCGGGCCACCTTGGCGATTGCTCTGCAGCGGCTCAAGTGTCAACTCGACCAATTCGCGGAGCGTCTCGCGATCCTGTCCGATCAGAGCCTCGGGAAGCACGTCGGCGAAGGGCACGACGCCGCGTAACCGGAGCCTGCTGGCAACCTCGAGCGCACGCTCGGCCTCGCCGAACGAGGTTCGGATACCGGTTACGCCAAGGCCTGGGCGGCCAAGGCCCGCCGTCTCGGCGCCACGAGGCACGCGGCCACTGACAATCGCAACAACCGTTCCACTCCGAACGCCAACGAGCAAGGCGGCATCGCGCAGGCGCTCCAAAACGGCGGTGGATACGGTGCCAACGACCAGCACGCTGCGGCGCCCACCGAGCTCGATGCCGAGGTCTGTTGCGTGCTCCATCACCTGCTCGGGCGGTGCCTGCGAAAGCACCTGGTCGAGCAAGACAATGCGCGCTTGCTCTGCACGGAGCGCAGTCAGGACGATCTCGGGGGACTCATTCTCGGGCACGGCGGAACGTTACCGGTTTCCGGCAAGGTGTGTCAGGCGCCATCTACCTGGGCCTGCACGACCGCCGGGTCGAAGCGATAGCGCACGACGCCACCAACCTCAGAGCGAACGCCACCGGCCTCGCGCAAGAACGGGGCCCACGGACCCGGGTGCTTGGCGTCGACCAAGACCCACGAGGTCCCAGTAAACGCGAGGTAGCGCAGCAGTTCTTGGCGCGGGTTCGCGGGCAGTTGCTCGTTGTAGAAGCCGCTGAGGATCGGGAACTGGAGGTAGTCCCGCGGAGGCACAGCCGCGCTATAGCCACCAGCCATGCGGTAGCGCATCTTGGCGAGCGCCTGCCAGTACATGCCGTTGCCACGGAACGAGTAGGGCAGGACCAATACGACCGCGTCGTCGGGAATCGCGGCGGTCGCTGTGGCGTCTTGAATGCCCGGCGGCGTCTCCAAATCTGTCCGCCAGAGATCGGCACGCGGCGTCGGCAACAGGCAGATCAGCGCGATCACAAGCAGACCCAGACGGGCTGCATACCACGGCAGCCGATCGCCTCGCCGGCGGGTCACCAAGAGCGCGCCGAGGAGGGCAAGCCCGAGCCACGCATAGACGACGAGGCGCGTCGGCAAGGCGAGTTGGATCAGAGGCAGGTGCGTAACGACCTGCCACGGCATGCTCCAGTACTCGTCGCCGCTGATTGTCAGATGCGAACCAAATGACAGCACGATCGCGGCTACGGTCGTGACAACAATCACCCAGACGAACCGCTCGTGACGCCAGCGCCAGATGCCACCCAACGCAGCGAGGATGAGCAGCGGACCGAGGTAGGCCAGTTGCTCGGTGAGGTTGCCCTCAAACTGCAACGAGTCGGCCTGGAAGCGCGCACCCCCCACCCACGTGATCACCGTCGGGACGACGAGATTCTTGAGATCGAGCGGATAGAGATCGGGTCGAATTCGGTCGTTGATTGGGTTCGGGTGCAGCAGGGCGGCAAGTAGGAGCGGTGAGATGATCGCAACCGCAAGGGCATACCCCGCCACGATCAACGGCAGCGTCCGCAGGATCCGACCACGGAGTTCGCTCGGGCCAATCGCGATCGCAGCGAGGATCGCGATGCTCCCGACTACCGTCGCCGTTGCACCAACCTCGGTGAAGATCAGAAACTGCATCGCAATCAGCCCAGCCAGAGCCAAGACTCCGCGACCCGGACGAATCGACTGCTCGACGAGGCGAATCACGACCAGCACGATCAGCGGTAGTGCGGCGACCAGCGCGAGGTTGAGGTGGTTGAGGGTTTGGCCGAGCAGGTACGAGGAGAAGCCGAAGATCCAGCCACCCAAGATCGCGGCCAACGAATCTCGCGTGATGTGACGGCAGAGCAGGTAGGCCGTCCACGCAGCCAGGGCAGGGGCCGCAATTGCGAGCGTGTTGTACGTGACGAGCGGACCGGCGAGCGCGGTCAGGGGCGCAAAGAGCAACGCGGGCCCAGGGATCGTGGTCGCCCAGGCGAGGTTGAAGCCCATCGGCGCGTCAATACGATCGGTCAGGAAGGGCGACTGGTTGCCCGCCAAGACTTCGAGCCAATGCACGAGTGACCAGGCGAAGAAGCCCTGGTCGCCCCCGAAGCTGCCGACGACGGCGTCGTGCGGTGCCCGGATTACGAAGCGGCCGATCAGGACGAGCGAGCCGACGGTATACCCGAGCAGCACGAGGAGCGGCTCGAGACGTCGCATACCGCGGAGTGTACGCGCCAACGAAGAAGGGCCGGGTGGTTGCCCACCCGGCCCTCCGGTCGAACGCTGGTCATACGTAAGGTGCGCTGCAGCGGTGAGCCGCTGCCCCAACGTTGGCTAGACGATTCCCTGTCGGTCCAGGGACACGCCCTTACGTGCGCCGACCTCCACTTGCCGTACAGTCGCTATTCAAGAACGGACCACCCCCCTTCCGCGGTAGCGGGAAGATAGCAACGGGATCGGACGTGGCTACTGGAAGTTTTTCCAGTACGCACTTGGCGTCGGACCAACCTGGCCCTGGTACTTCGAACCGAGCGCTCCCGAGCCGTATGGATGCTCGGCGGGACCGTCGAGATTGAGGAACGACAGCTGGCCGATCTTCATCTCGGGATAGAGCGTGATCGGTAGGTTGGCGACGTTCGCGAGCTCGAGTGTGACGTGACCATCGAAGCCCGGGTCGATAAAGCCCGCGGTCGAGTGGACCTGCAAACCGAGGCGTCCAAGCGAGCTCTTACCCTCGAGGCGCGAGACGATGTCGTCGCCCAGGGTGACGCGCTCGAGCGTGGCGCCGAGCACGAACTCGCCTGGGTGCAGAATGAACGGCCCACCGTCGGTGATCTCGATCAATTCGGTCAGTTCGGCCTGCTCCTGTTTGACGTCGATGTGGCCGTAGCGACTGTTGCGAAAGACGCGGAAGCGCCGATCGCAACGTACGTCGACGCTGGCAGGCTGAATCAACGTCTCGTCAAACGGATCGAGCGCAATGCGACCTGCCACAATCGCGGCGCGGATTCCACGGTCAGAGAGAACCATCTGGCGGCAGTTTGGCAGGCGCGGGGGACGGCCGGTGCCAGCGCGGTGCAGTACGCTGCGCCGTGTGAGCAGTCGGGTCATCGCACGCCGCTACACGCTGGAGATCCCAGAGGCCTCGGCGCCCGGCCGCGTGGTCTGGCGCGGACGCGATGCAGTCAGTGGTGGCGCGGTCGTCGTGACGCTGCTTGAGGACCACCCACAGGCCGATGCGACGCTGGCAGCACTTGTTGCTGTGCGTCATCCGTCGTTGCCGGTGATTCTGGATCATGGCGTTGAGGGAGAGACGCGGTACCTCGTGACGCCGGCGCGCGCGGGGCAGACGGCGCGCCTGCGACTTTCGGCTCGAGGACAGCTGACCGGAGCCGACGCGGCCGCGCTTGGCGTTGCAGTTGCGGACGCGTTGGCGACGTTGCACGAGCGCGGCTTGGTGCAGGGGGTGGTGAGCCTCGATGCGCTGATCCTCGACGAGACGGGGCCGCCACGGCTGGAAGATTTGGCGACGGCAGGGCTGGCTCGGCCGGCAGATCAACCAGACGACGACGTGCGTGCGCTCGCAGCGATCCTGCGTGAGCTGCTGGCGATCTCGGATGACGCGAGCCTGCTCGAAGTGCCGGGTCTGTCTCCGCGCTTCGCGGGATTGCTGCAAAGCATGGCGTCGATCAACCCACCGTCAGCGGCGAGTGCACGCGACGCCCTACGGCGGATCGACGATGGGCTCCAGCCGCTCGCTGGCTCTGTCGATTGGGAGCCGTTCGCACCGATTGAGACACCACAGCGAGAAGTGGGCGGGCGCGGCAAGCGCGGGCTCAAGCTGCTCGTTGGGGCGCTTGCAGTTGTCGTCGTGGTGCTGGCCGTGGTGGCGACGATTGCAGTGGTTGACCGACGTGACGCCGAGCAGCGTGCTGTCACGACCGGCCTGCCAGGCCTCGTCACCACCGTCCCGAACACGGCGACAGTCGACGACTGGACGACGACCGAGGAGTTGGCGGCCACGACGATCGAGACGGTGCCAACAGGTGCCAATCGCAGGCCGAGGCCGATCCGAGTCGTGGGCATCATGGCGCTCGACCCAGCGGGCGATCGCCAAGAGAACAACGGGGATGCGCGCTTTGTGATTGATCGCTCGCGGAAGACGGGCTGGTCGACGGAGATCTACAAGAGCAGCACGCTTGGCAACAAGGGTGGCGTCGGTCTGGTCCTCCGCCTCGTGCAACCGAGCCGAGTCACGCGGCTCGTGCTGCGGACCGCACCGGTCGGCGCCACGATTTCGCTGTACGCGGTGCGTGGGAGCGAGCCCGCGACAGCGCCGCGCGGTTGGACGACCCTGACCGAGCCCGTCACGCTGCGGCGCGACCGAGCGGTACTGCGTGTTCGTCACCGCGGACCCGTCACGACGGTGCTGGTCTGGATCAGCAGTCTGCCGTCGGAGCGGGGAGCCTACGTTCTGCGGATCAACGACATTCGTGTCGTCGGCGTGCCGATTGGTGCGTGAATGCGACGGACGATGTCCTAATGGGGTCAGACCCTTTTAAGACACGAGTGTCCTAAAAGGGTCTGACCCCATTAGGACATCTAGCGCAGCAGCGAGGATTCGGCAGCGAAGCGCTCGAGCGCGAGCTCGATCAGGCGCGTCAGCAGGTCGCCGTAGGCGATACCGCTGGCCTCGAACATGCGCGCGTAATAACTGGTCGCCGTAAAGCCGGGGATCGTATTGAGCTCGTTCAACACGAGCCGGCCCTCAGGCGTATGGAAAAAGTCGACCCGCGCCATGCCGTGGCAGTCGCAGAGAGTGAAGGCGCGGGCTGCGGTCGCGCGCAGACGCTCGCTGGTCTCGGGCGGTAGGACTGCCGGCACCTCCAGCCACGAGCCGCCGTCGGAGTACTTCGCGTCGTAGTCGTACCACTCGTTGTGAAAGCCGAGCCGCCCG
>JAEMTW010000004.1:2249-14045 GCA_016462095.1 Thermoleophilia bacterium | reverse complement strand
TTCTCGTCGTGGGAGAGGGCAAGGTCGAGAGCGACATCGACCTGAGCAGCGGTGTCGACCCGCGAGATGCCAACGCTCGAGCCCAGCCGGGCAGGCTTGACAAAGACGGGATAACCCAGCGCTGCAATTTGTTCGCGCATGTCTGCTCGCGACTGGTGCCGGTGCACGACGACCTCACGCGCCACGTCGATCCCAGCATCGCGCAAGACCGACTTGCAGCGCTCCTTGTCCATCGTCAAGGCCGAACCCAGCACGCCCGAGCCGACGTAGGGGACGCCGAGCATCTCCAACAGACCCTGGACCGTGCCGTCCTCGCCGAAGGGACCGTGCAGGGCAGGGAAGACCACATCGCAGCCGAGCAGACCACCAGCACCGGGCGTCACGGCGGCGGGCTCACCCGCGGCATCGAGCCAAAGCCCCGCGCGGCTGATCGTGATCGAGCTGACATCGAAGCGGTCTGGATCCAGCCCGGCCGCGACGCTCGCAGCCGAGCGCAGCGAGACGTCATGCTCAGACGAGCGGCCGCCACCAAGGACGGCAACCCGCAACCGCTCGGCCACTACGCCGTCGTCCCCGAGTAGCGTCCAACGACGATCGTGACGGTCGAGCCCTGTGGCCTCGACGAGCCACTCGCCGGGTCCTGCGAAACGACGATGCCGTCCTGGGCAGGGTCGGTGACGGCGGTCTCTTGCGTGTTGGCAACGAGTCCAGCATTGGTGATCTGCGCCTCAGCGTTACTGCGCGTCATGTTGACGACGGACGGCACCGAGACGCTGACGGGACCCTTGGAGACGACGACGTTGACGAAGCCACCTTGCGGGAGGATAGTACCGGCGGCCGGGTCTTGGCTGATTACCTGACCGACAGGTGCCGCGTCATTCGCTTGCGTCTCTGAGCCGAGCACGAGGCCAGCTGCGATCAGCGTGTTTTGGGCGTTTGTGATGTCCATCTTCGTGATGTTCGGCACGGTGCCTGTCTGCTTGCCCTTCGAGATGGTGAGCGTGACGGTCGAGCCTGCCTTGACGCCAACGCCACCCGATGGCGCCTGTGAGATGACGTGGCCCACAGCGACGCTGTCAGACGAATCCTCCACGATGGAGACGAGGAGGCCGAGTACTTCGATCTGTGCGGTGGCATCGCCCCCGTCAGCACCCTGCACGTCTGGCACGGTCACGAGATTCGGGCCAGCAGAAATCTGGAGTTCAATCGTCGTACCCGTGGGCACCTCTCCGCCTGGGTTTGGACGCATCGCGATGACCTCGCCAGGAGGCGCGTCGGCCGAGGTCTGCTGGGTGATGAGGACGACCAGCCCGAGCTGCTCGAGGGCCGCGGTTGCAGCTGCCTGCGTCTGTCCGACGAGATCGGGGATCTCGACGAGCGCGCTGGTCGTTGCCGTCGACGCTGTAGTCGCACCACCACCACCACCACCGGCGGAGTCTCCGCGAGTAAAGGCGTAGACACCGGCAACGACGGCGAGCAACACGACACCAAGCACGAGCAAGAGAATCCACAAACGCTTGCGATTGGGATTGCCTCCGCGCGTTGGTGGCGGCTCGCGTGGCGGCAGAGGGGGAGCAACGAGCGTCTCGCTGGCGAGCCGGGTCATGGCGATGGTGGCCGCACCGATCACGGACGTCTCGTCACTGATCGGTAGTCCCTGACGCACGCGGTCGAGCTCGATGCCCATCTGGTCGGCACTCTGGTAGCGCTGCGTCGGATCCTTCGCGAGCGCTCGCATGACGACGGACTCCAACGCAACGGGCACGAGCGGATTGCGGTCCGTCAGCGCCTCAGGGGCCTCCTGCACGTGGCGCATGGCGACGGTGACGGCGGCCTCGCCTTCGAATGGCACGCGGCCCGAGAGCATTTCGTAGAGGACGATGCCGACCGCGTAGAGGTCGGCTGGTGGTCCAACCGGCAAGCCGCGGGCCTGCTCGGGCGCGAGATACTGGGCCGTACCGACAATCGAGCCGGCCTCCGTCATCTCGGTATCGCCGGCACTGGCAATACCAAAATCGGCAACCTTGATCTTGCCGTCGGGCTGGACGAGGATGTTCTGAGGCTTGACGTCGCGGTGGATCACGCCTTGCTGATGCGCGACGCGGAGGGCAGCCAAAATCTGCAGCGCAATGGTGATCGCGCGCCGGGGATCGATCGGCGACTCGCGTCGAATCAGGTCCTTCAACGTCTCGCCTTCGACGTACTCCTGGACGATGTACGACATGCCTGCGGTCTGCGACTGGTCGTAGACTTGGACGATGTTCGGGTGGTTCAGGCGCGCTGCCGCACGGGCTTCGCGCTGGAAGCGCTCGATGAAGTGGGGATCGTCGCTGTGACGATCGGCCAGCACCTTGACGGCGACTTGGCGGTGCAGCGATTCGTCTTGCGCCAGAAAAACGCGCGCCATGCCGCCCTGACCAAGGCGGCCAACGATGCGGTAGCGCCCGTCAAAGAGGGCGCCGGGAGAGGTGTCGTCCATGTGGCTCAATGTTGTTCCATTGGGGATTGTCTCACGTTGTCTGCGCAGTCAGCGCCCGTAGCACGGCCGCAGCGATCGGTGCGGCCACGTCGCCGCCGGTTCCGTCGACGTCTTCGACCAGCACGGCGAAGGCAAAACGGGAGGACTCAGCCGGCGCAAAACCGATAAACCAGGCGTCGTTCTTGCCGGCGGTGCCGGTCTCTGCCGTGCCCGTCTTGCCCGCCACGTCGAGTCCCGCGACAGCTGCTGCGCCACCCGTGCCCTCGTCAACAACCTGCTTCATCAGCTCGCGGAGCGTGGCCGCGGTCTCGGTCGTCATTGCCCGACCGAGATAGACCGGGGAAGGTCGTCGCACCACCGAACCATCTGGTGCGCGCACCTCCTGCACTGGCTCGGGTTGCACGATCTGACCACCATTGGCGACGGCGGCGGCGACCTCGGCCATCTGCAGTGGTGTCGCCAGCAGTCGCTCCTGCCCGATCGCGATCCGGGGCACGTCGATCGGCGCACTCGGATCGATCAGGTTGCCACGGCGGTTAAAGATGCCGGACGGCAACGACTGCTCCGGCGGATAGTCCCAAGGGAAGCGCGAGAAGAAGCCGAAGCCACGCATCGTTGCCTCGAGCTGATCCTTGCCAAGGTCGGCACCAACCTCGGCGAACGTGGTGTTGATCGAATGGACCAGCGCGTAGCCAAAGCTGTGCGGCCCGTACGCACGGTCGCGAAAGTTACAGAGCTTCTGCCCGCCCGAGTCGATACAGGAGGGACCAGGAAAGTTCGTCTCGGGGGTCACGAGACCCGCATCAAGCGCACTGGCGGCAGTCACGACCTTAAAGGTGGAGCCCGGCGGATAGAGACCCTGGGTGGCTCGGTTGAGGAGCGGCGAGCCGGGGTCGCTGAGGGCCTGCTCGAGGCCCGTGTTTGGATCGAACGTCGGCGTCGACGCCATCACGAGAATGCCACCGTTGCTTGGATCGAGCACGACGACGCTGCCCCGCACCCCGAGCTTGGTCAGTTCGTCCATCGCAACCTTCTGCGCCGCCGCGTTGAGGCGCAAGATAACGTCGTCACCACGGACGGTGTCGCCTTTCAGGCGATCGAACGAGTTGATGACGCCAGCCAAGTCGCCCGTGCTACCCGTCAGCTCTGGATCGAGTGAGCGTTCAAGACCCGCGCGGCCCGCGAGCAGCGACGAGTAGCCCACCAGCTGCGCAGCCAGCCCGCCCGTCGGATAGTCGCGGAGGTAGACGGTGCGACCGTCGAGCGTGCCGGGCTTGGACTCGGCGAGCGTGACACCATCGGACGAGACGATCGAGCCACGGTCGATTGCGAGGTCGCGGTAGACGAGTCGTACGTTGGACTGCCGCGCCTCGAGTGAGGAGCGAGCGACGACCTGCCAGTACGTCGTCATCGCGATCAGACCGAGCAGGCCGACGGCGAGCACGATGAAGAGGTTGCCGATGCGTCGGTTCATGCGCGCTCTCGATTCGCGCGTTGCGAGATACAGAGCAGGAGACCGGCGATCGCGAAGTTAGCCGTCACGCTCGAACCGCCATACGACACGAACGGCAGCGTCAGACCCGTCAGGGGGAGCAGGCGAATCACACCGCCCACGATCACGAAGACCTGAAAGGCAACGGCCGTCGCGAGGCCCGCTGCCAGCAGCTTCGAAAAGCCATCATCCGCGGTCGTGGCAATGCGGAAACCGCGCCACGCAAGCAGCAGGTAGAGCAGGATCACCGCGGTGGCACCGACGAGCCCCAGCTCATTCGCAATCACGGAGTAGATGAAGTCGGTCTCGGCATACGGGATGATCGTGCCGCCACCGCTATTGAGAATTAAGCCGCGACCAAAGCCCGCACCAAGCACGCCACCATCCGCAATCGTGTAGATCGACTGGGTGATCTGGTAGCAGCATTGCGCCTGCTCATCGGCCCACGGTTGCAGCCAGCCGTCGATGCGGGTCTGCACACGCGGTGTGATCTGGAGAGCGGCGGCCGCACCGAGCGCAAAGAGACCCGCACCGAGACCGACAAAGAGCAGGCGACCGGTCGCGATGTAGAGCATCGCCAGCGCGATCACGTAAAACAGCAACGACGAGCCAAGGTCGTTCATGGCGACCAGCAGCACGAGTGATGCGCCGGCGATGATCAGCAGCGGTAGCGAATGGCGCAGTGCCGGCACACCGATGCCGAGCACCTTGCGGGCCGGTGCGGCCAGCACCTCACGACGCTCGCGAAGATAGCCCGCGAGGAAGATCACGAGCAGGATCTTGGCGAACTCACCCGGCTGGATCTGCAGCCCCGCGACCCGAATCCAGAGGCGCGCACCATTGACCTCCGAGCCCAGCACAATCGTCGCCAGCAAGAGCCCCACGGCGACGGCACCACACGTATAGCGCAGCGTTTCGAGTCGGCGAATGTCGCGGAAGGCAACAATCACACCGACGAAGAGCACCAGGCCAAGCACGATCCAGAGGCCCTGGTCACGTGCAAGCGTGGCGTCGATGCGGTAGATCTCGATCAGCCCGAGCGCCGTCAGGACAGCAGTGATCGGTAGGACGTAGGGATCGGCGTCTGGCAGCGTGATGCGAACGACGAGGTGTGCGATCAGATAGGCGCCGGCAAAGAAGGCGGCGGCGATCAACGGCGAAGCCGCGAACTCTTGGGCGCGTGCGAGCTGGACTGCCGCAAAGCCGGTAGTGGCAATCAGCAAGGCGAGGGCAATCAGCGCCAACTCACGGTTGCGGGCAGGCAGGCGGAGAAATCCGCGGTCGGGCATCACGGTGCGCTCGGCGGCAGCCGCAGCCAGGGCGAGGCGGAGGTCAGCGTCGCCACGCGGTCCTCAGCGCTCCCCAGCGAACCGATGCGCTGGTCGAGCAAGGTTGCACGTTGGTCCGCAGACAGCACGGCCGTCGGGACGTCGGTGATCGTGATTGCGCGGTAGAGGGTGACGTCGCTCGTCACCTCGAATGGCAGCCCCTGGTAAATCGCGACGCGACCCGCAGGGGTGGCACCCACAAAGTGGGCCCACTGCAGCCCAACCGCAATGGCCACGGCGAGTACAACGCCCACGGCCGCGACGATGCCAACCGCCAGGAGGCTCACCCCGCGGCGGCTGCGCTCCGGGGTGGTGGGCGCGGGGAGCGGACCACGAGCGAGTGCAGTCGGGGGCAGAATCACGATCGGGGGACGCTCGGGTTCGGTGTCCTCCACGCCGCGGGTACCCATGCGTAAGAGCACGGCAGTGACGTTGTCTTCGCCCCCCGCGCCGTTGGCCGCAGTGACGAGGTGTTGGGCGAGCTGCTCAAGCGAGCCGCCGCCACGCAAGATGCGGGTGATCTCGGAGTCGGAGACCATCCCCGTCAAGCCGTCGCTGCAGAGCAAGATCAGGTCGTCGGCCTCAATGGCAATGCGCAACACGTCGATATCGACGCGGGGCTCGGCCCCCAAGGCGCGGGTAATCACCGAGCGCTGTGGGTGCCGCTCGGCCTCGGCCGGCGTCAACGTGCCACGGCGTACGAGCTCGCCTACGAGCGAATGGTCGTCGGTCAGCTGCTGCAGGCGTCCGGACCGAAACAGGTACGCCCGCGAGTCGCCGACGTGCCCAAGCACCAAGGCATCGCCATCGAGCATGGCCGCGGTGATCGTGGTACCCATGCCGAGCAGCGAGGGGTCGTTCTTGGCGGCGATGTGAATCCGCAGGTTGACGTCCTCAATGGCATGGGCCAGAGGCTGTTCGCCGCCTTGCAGCCCATGGAGGGCGGCGACCGCCATCGCGCTGGCGACCTCGCCCGCACGAGCGCCACCCATCCCGTCGGCGACAGCAAAGACCGGGTCCGAGAGGACGAGCGCATCCTCATTCGACTGACGAACCTGCCCAACGTCGCTGCAGGCTCCCGTCTCGCGGACGACGAGCATCATTGCGTCGTTCCCGGCTCGTAGATCATCCGCGTCGAGCCGACGGCAACCTCATCGCCCTCGAAGAGCGGGGTTTCTGCGGCAATCCGGTCGCCGTTGACGTAGGTCCCATTCGTCGAGCCGAGGTCGCTGACCGTCGGAGAACCGCCACGAAGGCGCACCATCGCGTGGCGGCCGGAGACGAAACCGTCGCCATCCAGTACGGCAGCCGCATGCGGGTCGCGGCCGAGCAGCACCTCGGGCTGGTCCAGCACGACGGCAGCACCAATCGGCAGGATGTCGCTCGCAACCACGACGAGGCGACCAGGCGTTGCCGGCTTGGAGGGCGCGACGGGGGCTGGCTGCGGGTCAAAGCCGTGGCCCGGGCTCAGAATCATGCTCTCGGACGAGCCGCGGACATCGCGAATAGCCGTCCGCGCGATCCGCCAGACGAACAGATAGAGCAAGACCAGCACTCCAACACGGAGCAAGAGGAGTGCCTGATCAACCATCGCTCAGCCGTGCCGCTGCTCGATTCGCAGCGTGCTCATCCCGATCGTGATCTCGTCTCCGGCGCCAATCGTGGCGCTGCGAACACGGCGCCCATTGACCATCGTGCCGTTGGTCGAATCGAGATCACGCAGGACGAAGCCTTCCTCGCTGCGGCCGAGCTCGGCGTGGCGTCGTGACACATTGCCATCGGCTAGGGGGACATCACAGTCCTTGCTACGGCCGACCACGAGCGCCTTGTCACCGATCGGCACCGCGCCACCCGGCCAGATCAACGTCCAGCTGGCGGCGGCAGGCGGCGCGGCGGGTGGCGCGACGGGTGCAGCAGGTACGGGGTCAGGTGCAGGTGTCGTGGCGGCCACCGCAGCAGCCGCAATCACGGGCGCTGCTGGCACAACCGGTGGGACCAGTGCGGCTGGTGGAGCCGGCGCGGCAGGAGCAAACTCATCCGCGGCATCAACAGCAAACGGGTCGATGATTGGAGCGACGGGCGGGATTGGCACCACGGGAACAACAGGCGGCGCGGTCTCGGCGGGCGGAACGGCGCCCCCACCAAACTCGGCAGGCAGGGATTCGGCGGCTGGAGGACTATCCATCACCACGGGTGGTGGCGTCTCCTCCATCTCCGCTGCGATTCCGAACGTACCGACCTCCAACTCGTCGGCGGTCTCGATCATCACGCGGGCACGGCCAGGGAGGGAGTAGCCCTCGCGCCGCGCATGCTCCGTCAAATAGCCAGCCAATTCGGTGCGCAGCCGCGCCTCATAGGCGAGGAACTGCTCGCGATCATCGGGCGCCAAGAAGACGGTGTACGCATTCGGAACGTAGACCTGCTGGACGGAGATGACCTTGTTGTCATCCATCTCCTTGGTCAGCTTGCGGGCCAACTCGACGGGCTGGACGTGGGAGCGGAACGTCCGGCCAATGCCGCCTTCGAAGACCCCCTCCAGTCGACTCTCGATGCGTCGCAGAAAACCCATTAGAACATCCTCTGATTGCCAGTTGACTTGCTGTCCACGGCCGCCTCGGGGTCGGTGTCAAGGCTGCGGGAGCGGACAAAAATCACTATACCCGCAGCCCCAGCGCCCATCACGATCGGAATTGGTGCAAACAGCGCGCCCGTGATCACCACGGGGATCGCCAGCGTGGCCAACATGCCCAGGCTGAGCCACAAACCCGTCGCAATCACCAGCGCCCGCCCGCTCGCTGCCAGCACGAGTGGAGCCGTCACGGCGAGAGCAGCCCAGACGACCGCCAACAGCATGGGACCGAAGCCAATCGCGGCGGCGACCGCGCCGGCAGTGGCGATCGCATCGTCAGCGCCGGCCAGCTCGGTACCAAGCGTCGTCAATTGTGGCGTTGGGCTAAACGGCGAGCCATAGCCGGCCAAGCCGAGCGTCAGAGTCATCGCCAAGGCGCCAGCGGCACCGAGGGCGCCACGAATGTAGGCGCGCGGCGACGAGCCGGCGAGCAGTGGATAGAGCGACCACGCAAAGCAGAGGGCGCAGAGCGGTGCCAGCGCGGGGAGCAAAACCCGCCCGCCATCACGCGCCATCAAGATCACCCAGGCGAGAGCAAGCAGCGCGGCCCCCGGAACCAGACCGAAGGCAAGGTTGCCAAGCAGCGGCAGGGCCGCTGCCAAGACGAGTCCACCCGCAAGCAGTGGTAGCCGCAGCGAGACGATGGTTGCCAACAGCGCGATCGCAAAGGGCCAGCCCGTTGGATAGAACGGCAGGGCACCAAGTAACGCGACGCTGGCGCAACCAGTCAGGGCAACGGGCCAGTGCGGTTGCAGTCGGGTCAGCGCCGCCGCGAAGCGCACCTCCACGTGTGACGGGCCGCTCGGTTGATCGTGCTCGTCGCGCTCGCGGTGCACGTCAAGCAGATCTGGCACGGCACGCAACCACCGCTTACGCAGCCGAACTCGGGGCTCCATCGGCGGCAACTCAATCGACGGATCAAGCTCGGCGCCACCACGCTCCATCGCCACTGCACCACGCAGCAGCGCATCACGTAACTGGCTCGGCAAGGGACGACGCTGGTTGTCGAGGTCGAGAGCGCGGTCGATCATCTTGGTCGCGGCCTCTGGCAGATCTGGCCGCTCTGCACGCAGCGAAAGCTGCAGCTTGCGGTGCTTCTCCGCCAACTCGACGGGGTTCTTCGAGCGGTACGGGTTCTTGCGCGTCAATGCCTCGTAGGCAACGAGTGCGGCCGCCCAAACGTCAACTGAGCCCGTCAGCATCTCACCACGAACCTGCTCGGGAGCCATGTACGAGAGCGTGCCAAGGAGGCTCTCATCGACCGTAGCATCGGGATGGTCCATCTGGGCAATGCCGAAGTCGGTCAGCTTGAGAATGCCGTCCTCGCGCAGCAGGATGTTGCCCGGCTTGACGTCGCGATGGATGACGCCGCGGGCATGCGCGTGCTCGAGGGCATCACAGACCGCCGCGACCGCGCGCAGAATCTCCGACTCCTCGAGCCTTCGCTCGCGCAGCACGACCGAAAGGTCGTTACCCCGGACGAGTTCAAACGACACGAAGATGTAGTTCTCATCTTCGCTATTGCTGAGCATGCGCACGATCGCGCCGTGATCGAGCGAACTGACTGCTCGCATCTCGCGACGCGCGCGGCGACGGAACTTCTCCTCGGCTGGGATTGCCTTGAGGGCAACCAGTTCGCCGGTCAGAAGATCCTCCGCCTCGAAGACGGTGGCACTCCCACCAACCCCGATTGTTTCGATAATTCGGTACCGATCAGCGACGATTCCCTCAGGAAAAAGTGGCGGTACACCGTGCGGTGCACTGCGGAGGGGGCGAACGGTCACGGCGCCTGCCGCAGGTAATTGGGAGGAGCGAGTGGTAATGTGGCGAAAGACCGGGACAACACTGCTCCCGTTTCGCCATTTATGTCTGCGTTCCTTTCCTTTTTTGACGACGAGTACGACGAGGCCCCGCCGGAGCGATCTGGGCGCAAGCGGCCTTCCTTGCCGGGCGCCGCGCGTGGCAAAGGCCCCCAGCGGCTGCTCGTTCTCGCGATTGGCATCCTGATTGTTGTTGTTGCCGGGTACTTCCTTGTGCAGCGCTGTCAGCGCGACCGTGAGGTGACCGCGTATCAGGGCTTCGTCGCGCAGTCGAACGAGGTCGCGAAGGCGTCCGGCACCGTCGGCTCGGAGTTCTCGGCCGCAATCTTGACTGCGGGGCAGACGCCCGATGGTCTCAACAAGTCGCTCAATCGCGAGATCCAGGCGCAGCAGCAGATCGCGACCAACGCAGCAGCGCTCAGCGCTCCCGACGGGCTCTCGCCGTACACGCCGTTCCTCGTGCAGACGATGCAGTACCGCGTCAGTGGCCTGCAAGGTCTCCAGCGCGCATTGACCGAGGCCTTCACGGCCGCAGGTACAACGGGGCAGGTTCCACTCGAGCAGTCTGCCGCTGTCGCCGCGACGTTCCAGCGCCTGATCGCGTCAGACGTGGTCTACACCGACTCGTATCAAGAGCCAAGCAAGCAAGTGCTCGCGCAGAAGTCGATCAATGCGACGGTTGACGATTCGCAATTCGTTGATCCGAAACTGATCGAGTTCGCAGCGCCGCAGCGTATGCAGTCAATCCTCAACGCGCTGCTTGGTGGCACCCCCGTCAATGGTGGGGGTACGGTCGTAACGAGCACGGCGGACGACGGTTCGGTTGTCACGTCGACGGAGGCTTCGGCTGGCGCGGCCGCTGGCGCACTGCACGGGACGACGCTGATCAGCACCTCCTTCAATCCAGGCACCGTGCAGCTCGACCCCGCCTCGGTCAACGAAGTCGACAGTGCCAACAACATGTCGCTGGCGATCACAGTGCAGAACTCGGGCGATGCGACTGAGGTCTCCGTCAAAATCAACATCGTGCTGCGCGCCAAGGGCATGGATGACCGCGCGTTGCCGACCGGCGAGATCACCACGCTCGACCCAGGCGCGCAGGGCACGGTCGAGATTCCGTTTGGTCTCTCCGACATCGTCTTCGATAGCATCGTCACCGCCAAGGTGACGGTCGAGAAGGTACCGGGCGAGCAGAACATCGATAACAACATCGGCGTCTACGAGATCCAGTTCCGCCTCACGCCCGCCTGAGTGCAGGGATTGCGGTGACCGCCGAACTGCAGGGCACGGTGGCGTTGATCGTTGGGGCTGTTGGTGTCGCGCTCGCTATCGTGGCGCTCGTGATTGCGGCACGGACGGCCCGCTGGGCTGGGCGATTGCGTCGTGCCGAGCAGGCCCTCTTGGACGGAGAACCGGTCGATCTGGTCGAGTTCGCAGTTGGCATGCAGGCGCGGATGGAGCGCCTCGAAACGGATGGCGTACACCTGCGGGACGAGGTGGTCTCGGCGCTCGGTACGCTTGACGTCTTGCTGCGACGGCGGTCGATCGTACGCTTCGACGCTAACGACGACGAAGAGGGGCGCCGCTCGACGTCGCTGGCGTTGCTGGATCGCAACGGTTCAGGCATCGTGATCAGCGCGGTACATGCTGGCTCGGTCACCAGCGTGTTCGTCAAGGACGTCCTGCGCGGCGGTGCCGGCTCGTTGGCGCTGACACCCGAGGAGCAGCAGGCGATCACACACGCGTTGCGCTAACGATCGCCTAACGGTCGCGTTCCGGTGAACACCGGGATGCCGTTGCTACTCTCGAGGGGTGATTACAGGCAGTGTGCTCGTGTTGAACGCGACGTACGAACCGCTCAACGTGACGAGCGTGTGGCGAGCGTGTAGCCTCGTCCTGTCACAGAAGGCCGTCGTGCTCGAGGCGCATCCGGAGCGCATGATCCGCTCGCCGTCCACCACGCTGCCGCACCCTGTCGTGATTCGGCTGGTTTCCTACGTCAAGGTGCCGCGCTTTACGTCGCGGCGCATCACGCGGCGTGCGTTGTT